>CALIQO010000637.1 GCA_938044055.1 uncultured Saprospiraceae bacterium | reverse complement strand
GATGACAGGAGGTCACATAGCACTTCAGGCAGAAACAGCGCCTACGGCTTTCAGAAATATAATGATCAGGGAGCTTTAAGTCTTTACCCTGTACCAAGTCTGTGTTCTGCCTATTAGAGAAAAACCTACATATCCTCGGACCTCTAAAACATCATCAGAAGTTAATGTCAGCTTACACTTATATTCCTTACCTTTTTTAGGATCCATGATTTTCCCTCCTTTCCACTTGGAAGGTTTTTTTTCGGGTTTCATATTCCACATTATTTCCATGCCGACGAGGGGTTTGCCCTTTTTGTTCCCTTTGCAATTATCGCATAGCATATCATTGCTCTCTTTCAGGAGCTTTACCACTTTAGCATGAAGTTTTCCATCTACTTCATAGATTTCTATGTGCGATTTTTCTTCTCCGTCTTCATCGTCTATTGTCTTCCAGAGGCCGACTGCAGAGGGTGCTTGACTATATACGGTGTTGACCCATAGAAAGGCAATAACTATACTATATATTATCGATGTTTTCATAGAATCATTTGACTACATAAACGGTGATGCTCTCCCATAAGTTGCATGGATAAGAGATCATTGACTTTAAATGAAGTTAAAATCTTGTAATTACCTAGTTAAATTAATGGTGCAGGTTTCTTGTTCTCCTGCCGCAGAAATATTCTGTACAATTGAAAGTGTATTTCCGTCTAGACTTCCACTACCAGATGTAGTAATCATGATTCCAAAAAAGTCAAATGAAGTCTCAGGAATATCTAAATTGCAACCATCCACTTCTACACTGGTAACATCTCCATCGAATGCTAAATTGATAAAGCCATCTGTACTTCCTTCTGTAATGACAACAACAACATCTTCTTCTGGTTCTCCTGTACAGGCTATGGTACCGTTCCATGTACCTACATAATCTGCTTCCGTGCATGAATCGCCACCACAACTGGCAAGAACGAAGCAAAACAAGACCAATCCAAGTAAATTTCTCATAATTATTGATTTAATATTCAAGTTGTAAAATAGTGCAAATAGCCTATTTCTGCACCTATACAATCAATATTACTGGAGAAAGTGACATATATCTAGCTGTATTATTGATAGATGTGCAAGAAACCAAGCACATTCTCCTTCATTAAAATGATGTTAAATTGAAATGACAGATATCGGTTAAGGTGGGTTTACGGCTATCTTTGCGCAAAATCGATAATTAATATTGTTAAGCATTAATAAAAACTCTTATGAAAAAAGATTTATTGTTACTACCGTTATTGTTGCTAGTAGGATTATTCACACTACAAGCGCAGATTTCTACGCCAGCACCTAGTACAACCCAGAAGGTTATGCAAGATGTAGGACTGACAGAAGTTACCCTTGAATACTCACGACCAAGTGCCAAAGGAAGAACCATATTCGCAGCTGATGGATTGGTACCTACTGGAAAAGTATGGAGAACTGGAGCAAATTCTGTTTCTAAAATTAGCTTCAGTGATGATGTTACTGTAGGCGGAACTGCTCTTAAAGCAGGAGATTATGCCATTCTTTCCATTCCTAATGGATCTGCTTGGAAGGTACATTTCTATACCCACGAAGGAAACGGATGGGGAGGATATGTTGAAAAAGAACCTGCTGCAATAGTAGATGCTATGGTAAAAACGACTGGAGACCACGTAGAAACATTCACAATAGGAATCAATAATGTAACTATGGATGGTGCGACTTTAGATTTCTCATGGGCAAATACCATGGCTTCTGTGGCACTAGGTGTGGAGGTTGATTCTAAAGTTCAGGCTAACATAGATAGAGTTATGGCAGGACCATCACAGAATGATTATTACAACGCTGCTTCTTACTACTTAAGTCAAGAGAAGCATATGGATAAAGCACTTGAGTATATCAACATTGCAACTGCAGGTGACAGCCCTAGATTCTGGCAAGTAAGAACGAAGTCTCTTATCCTAGCTAAAATGGGTAAGAAAGCGGAAGCAATAGCTGCTGCTAAGCAGTCGCTTGACCTAGCTACTAAAGCTGGAAACGCTGACTACATAAAAATGAATAAGGATTCAATTAAGGAGTGGGGAATGTAATCTCACCGATTGAATTAAATAAAAAAAGGGAGTCGATAATTCGATTCCCTTTTTTTATGTCAGATAGTGGGTGTATCTAATTTAGCTAGAGAAGCTTCAATTTCTTCTGAGGTAATTTCATGCTTGACGATTTTCCCTGCAAAGTAATCTTCATACGCTTTCATATCGAAATTACCATGACCGCATAGATTGAAAAGGATCGTTTCTGACTTTCCTTCTTCTTTACATCGGTTCGCTTCAGCGATTGCCGTTGCAATACCATGTGTTGCTTCTGGAGCGGGTATGATACCTTCTGCTTGTGCAAATGTTACTCCCGCCTTAAACACCTCTACATTATCGTGCGCTTTAGCTTCTATCAAGTCATCTTTCAATAACTGACTTACAATAACTCCCGCACCATGATATCTCAATCCACCAGCGTGTATAGGAGCAGGAACGAAGTTATGGCCTAAAGTATACATAGGTAATAATGGTGTCATTCCTACTGTATCTCCGAAATCGTATCTGAAAACTCCTCTGGTAAGCTTAGGACAAGACGTAGGTTCACTTGCAATACATCTTATTTTTCTTCCTTCTTCGAAATTAAGTCTCAAGAAAGGAAAAGCCAGACCGGCAAAATTACTTCCTCCACCAAATGGTGCTATGACTACATCTGGCATATCGCCGGCTTTCTCCATCTGGAGTACAGCCTCTTGACCTATAATTGTCTGATGCAATTTTACATGATTAAGAACACTTCCTAGGGCATACTTAGTATGTTCAT
>CALIQO010000636.1 GCA_938044055.1 uncultured Saprospiraceae bacterium | reverse complement strand
GTATCATGATGAAATGGGAGCCTCTACGGAATGCGGGTGCAACTGCTAAGCAATTACTGAAAGAAGCAGCAGCACTAGAATGGCAAGTCCCTACAGATCAAATAACAACAGCCGGTGGTGTTTTGTATCATGAGCTTTCAGGAAAACAACTGGGTTATGGAGATATTGCTGCACGTGCAGCAGAGTTACCTATTCCAGAAAATGTCACCCTTAAAAATACAGATGAATTCACAATTATCGGACATTCTAAAAAGAATGTAGAAGCGGCAAACATTGTGACAGGAAAAACAAAATTTGGAATAGATTACCAGACAGAAGGTATGCTATACGCCATGCCTGTATTTCCTCCAGCATTTGGGTTAACATTAGAAAGTATGACCAATACAGAACAGGTTAAATCGATGCCTGGCATCGTAGATGTGTTTCCTGTAAAGACTTACAATGAGGACTTTAAAAGAGGTTTCTTTGACACCAATGCTTTCCCTGAGTTTATTGCCGTCGTAGGCAATTCTACATGGGAAGTTATAAATGCTAAAAAGACTGTAGAAGCAACTTGGACACCTACGAAGAGTGAAACGACTCAGATCAATCGCTTCGGACAGGATATTTCCATGCACATTCCAGCAGGGTTAGAAAACACTTTAAACCACAATTCAGAAATGGAAAAAATGTTCTCAAGTAATCTTAAAATTGTAAGAAGAGATGGGAACCCAGAAAAAGCATTTAAGCAAGCTGATAAAATAATAGAAAGAGAATATAAAGCTCCATACTTAGCACATAACTGTATGGAACCTATGAATACTTTTGCACATGTCACTGATAACAGTGCACAGATAGCAGGACCGCTCCAAGCTCCAGGATTAATAGAACCCGCGATTTCTGCAAGGCTAGGAATTTCTGAAGAAAAAATTGATATTGAAATGTCACGTATGGGTGGTGGATTCGGAAGAAGAGCCTACAGTTCTTACATGGTGGAGGCAGCAGTCATTTCCCAAAAAGTAAAAGCCCCTGTTAAGTATGTTTATACCCGAGAGGATGATATGCAGAATGGAATTTATAGACCTACCTATAGAGCCATCTATAGAGCAGCATTTGACAAAGAAAATAATTTAACTGCTATACACATAAAAGCTGGGGGCGTGCCAGAGAGTCCATTGTTTGCAGATCGGTTTCCGGCTGGAGCAATTGACAATTATTTAGCAGAAGAATTCTCTATTGATTCTAATATTACTACTGGTGCATTCCGCGCACCTAGATCGAATTTCATGGCTGGGGCAGAGCAATCTTTCTTGGATGAAATAGCGAAAGAAATGGACAAAGATCCCATTGATTTTAGATTGGAGTTACTTGAAAAAGCAGCGTCTGATCCTGTCGGTGAGAGAAACGATTACGATGCCGACAGGTATGCTGGCGTCTTAAAATTGGTCAGAGAAAAATCTGGCTGGGATATTGACAATAATTTAAATCGGGGTGTGTCAGCCTATTTTTGTCACAATTCCTATGCTGCACATGTATTGGATTTAAGAATTGTCAATGATGTGCCTATTGTAGATAAAGTAACTTGCGCCATTGATTGTGGAATTGTAGTCAATCCAGACGCAGCGACTAATATGGCTGAAGGAGGAATTATAGATGGAATAGGCAATGCCCTATATGGTGAAATGACCTTTAAAGAAGGTCAACCTCAAAAATCTAACTTCCATGATTACCGCATGATAAGAATGAGTGAAGCTCCTAAAGAAATTGATGTTCATTTCGTACAGAACGAAATAAAACCTACTGGTCTCGGAGAGCCACCTTTTCCACCTGTTTTTGGTGCTTTGGCAAATGCCATTTATGAAGCAACTGGAAAAAGATGTTATGAGCAACCATTCATTAAGGAAGGAGAAATTCTTGGTTAGAAACTCATCACTTTACGTTTAGAGCATGAAACGCTTAACAAGTCTTTTAGCTATATTTGGAATCAGTACATTGAACTTCATCTCTTGTTTTAAGAATTTCTCTTGAACACTTACAGAGAATAGATAACCACTATCATTCTATTAATTGCTAAAGCAGTTGTATATTTTCAATCGAATTAAAAAGCAACATATGTCTGACAAGAGATTAGATCAATACTGGAAGCGGAATCTAAAATATCTTTTAATCCTACTATCCATCTGGTTTATGGTTTCTTATGGTTGTGGAATTCTTTTTGCAGATGCTTTAAACACCATTAAAATCGGAGGATTCCCTCTGGGTTTTTGGTTTGCCCAGCAAGGGTCTATTTATGTTTTTGTCATTCTGATTTTCGTATATGTTGTTCTAATGAACAAGCTTGACAGAGAGTTTGATGTAGACGAAAAATGATTCATTGTAAACTTATTGAATGTAAGCTATGAGTGTTCAAGCATGGACTTTTTTAATTGTTGGAATAACTTTCGCCATCTATATAGGCGTAGCCATCTGGGCTCGCGCAGGTTCTACTAAAGAGTTTTATGTCGCTGGTGGTGGCGTATCTCCTCTGGCCAATGGCATGGCAACTGCCGCTGACTGGATGTCTGCAGCATCTTATCTATCCATGGCAGGACTGATATCCTTTATGGGTTATGGTGGTTCTCAGTACCTCATGGGATGGACTGGAGGATATGTACTACTGGCTTTATTGTTGGCACCATATCTTAGGAAATTCGGAAAGTTTACGGTACCTGACTTCATCGGAGAGCGGTATTATTCTAGCACCGCAAGGCTGGTCGCATTATTATGTGCTATTCTGGTTTCATTCACCTATGTGGTCGGACAGATGAAAGGTGTAGGTGTGGCATTTGCGCGATTTCTTGAAGTGCCTTTTTCTACAGGAATATTTATAGGCATCGCCATTGTTTTCTTTTATGCTGTCCTCGGCGGAATGAAAGGAATAACGTATACCCAAGTAGCACAGTACTGTGTATTGATCTTCGCATTTACAGTGCCAGCAATCTTCATATCGTTGCAGATGGTTGGAAATCCGATTCCTCAATTGGGATTCGGAGGTACCATGGCAGATGGTACTTATCTCCTTGATAAGTTAAATCTGTTGAGTGTAGATCTAGGTTTCGCAGAGTATACATCTGCTGGTATGGATGATCGCATCAATGTATTCTTTATAACAGCAGCACTGATGTTTGGTACAGCAGGACTTCCTCATGTTATTGTCAGATTTTTCACCGTACCCAAGGTGAGAGATGCTAGAAAATCTGCTGGTTATGCCTTGTTGTTCATTGCTATTTTATATACGACAGCGCCTGCAGTTGCTACATTCGCTAGGACTAATCTGATTCAGACAGTGAGTGAGC
>CALIQO010000635.1 GCA_938044055.1 uncultured Saprospiraceae bacterium | reverse complement strand
TTCTATGCAGAACTAGCTTTGTGGTTTGGAGCTTCTCCTAATGACCTAGATTACATATTGCCTAATCTGAGCAACTTTTATTCTGGATCGGGATTGCCTTCTAATTATTCACCCATAGGAATGTTTGCTTAATATGAAGACCAATAAATACTATATAAGGATATTGCTTTGGATCTTGAGTATGGGCATGACAATGCATCTATCATCTCAACAAGTATGCCCTGGAGATTCAGGATCTATTACATGGGAATTCTGGCCCGATATTTCTGATGATGAAATTGTTGCTCTCCAAGTGCTTGATGATTTCCCACTTAGGCCAGCGGAATCCAAGACCTTATATGCATTGCAGACACCCACCAATTACGATAATTATTTTGGTTCTAGGACTCGAGGATTCATCCATGTAGAAAGTAATACTACAGCAACCTTTAATATAACAGGAGATAGAAAAGCTAATTTTTACTTAAGTACGGATGATAGTCCAGATAATCTGCAATTGTTGTGCTACACAGATCAAGGGTCTAGTGTCGCTGAACATGATAAAGAGACTAATCAGACATCCGTACAGGTTAGTTTTCTTGCAGGGCAGAATTACTATTTCGAATTATTACATGTAGATAATTGGGGTACCGACCATGCTCAAGTATACTGGAAGACACCTCTTTACTCTACTACAGAATGGAACATAATAAGAGCAGTTAACCTACTAAATGTAGATTGTCTGCCAGCGCCTTGTCCCATTAAAGGTACACCCTGTGATGATGGGGATGCAACGACAAGTGATGATATAGAAGATGGAAAATGTAATTGTATGGGTACTCCCACGCCTAGTGCTAGCTTACTGATAGGAGAGCGATCGAGAGTTACTCATTATGTGTATGATGGAATAACTGGAAGCTCGATAAGTAGCTTAGAAACTGCACCTAATTTTCCAGACGCACCCTCTACAAGCAATTATCTTAAGGACTTTTTAGAATTTGACGATGAGGTTGATAATGAGGCATACGGTTCATATATACAAGCTTACTTAATTGTCCCAGTGACGGGTACTTATCGGTTCGCTGTAACAGGAGATGATAATACTACTTTTTATATATCCTCCGATGAAACTGAGGCCAATAAGATGGCTAATAGTGTTTCGGTTACTGGTTGGACTTATACTGCAGAACTAGATAAGTATCCAGAGCAGCTTTCTGGTGATATTGACTTAATTGCAGGTCAGGCATATTATGTAGAATTGAAGCATAAAGAAGGTGTGGGAGGAGACCACTTTAGGGTTTTCTGGAAAACGCCATTTTCTGGTGTGGACGCTTGGAAATCTCTTTCTAGTGTGTATTTATGGGATTATACAGGTGAGATGTTTTCTGTTCCTGAAAACACACCATGTAATGATGGAGACGACAGTACCATAGGCGATGTAATAGGAGCAGATGGAGTGTGTGCTGGGACTCCATGTGAAGGGGCAGGATGTGGTGGCACAGCCAGTAATTATGAAGACATAGCTAAGTGTGGGACCACAGATAAGTTGCAGAACACCCCAGAATCACAGTGGTTGTCCTGTCAGACTTCTCCTAGTCCTAAAGATGGAACGGATTCTCACTGGATCATGTACGATCTGGGTCAGAGTTATACGGTCACCAGTGCTCAGATATATAACTATAATGTCCCCGGTCAGTTGGGTCAAGGATTCTTACAGACAGAGATAGCTTATTCTAATAACGGTACTACCTGGAACGTCATAGGAACCCTTAACTGGCCTCTTGCAACCGGGGAAGATGGGTATACTGGATTCACATTGAATGGGTTTGCTGATTTTACTGCTAGGTATATATTATTTACATCGATGAACAACAATACAAGTTGTAAAGGTCTTGGAAAAGTAGCTTTTACTACTGTACAATGCTCTACTCTGGGATTGCCATGTGATGATGGAGATCCTGCTACTTCCTTAGATGTTTATGATGAAGATTGTAATTGTGTAGGTCTTAATCCAGAAGATAATGATTGTGGACAGTCGACACTGGTATTAGACAATTCCCTGATTGAAACCAGCGAGTACAATGCTTCAGAAAGTGTAACTACCCAGAGTATCATACGTTCAGGAAGTACTGTAGGATTCGTCGCAGGAGAAGCCATTGTATTAGAGCCAGGATTTGAGTCGCAGCCAGATGCCGCTTTTACGGCTACTATAGACCCTTGTACACAGACAGCAAGAGAAAGAGCTATATCGGCTTTAAGAGCAAGAGAGAAGAAAAAGCCGGTTGTTCCTGAAACCGATTTTCAGATGGAGAAATTGATTGTCCAAACTCCGGATGAAAATGGAAAATTTATCATACAGTATCTAATAGATGATCCGGGTAAAGCTACCTTAACCATAGAGAAAAACGGTTCTCCTGTATACAAGTTACTTAATGTAGACTTACTCAATGGAGGCAATTTTTACAAGAATGTAAGTACTAAACACTTAGAGGCAGGCATATATGAAGTAAAGCTGGTTACTTCTTCCTATACGGAAGTTAAGAAATTGGTTGTGACCAAATAATTCTTTTTTCTTTACATATTGCCATAGGATAGAAAATGCTTCAGCTTGCTTTACTCTGCCATACCATCTATGGTAACTAGGCTTCCATCTTCTCTATAGGTAAGCTCTACAGCCTTCATACTTCTTAAGTGTGTAATGCCTCCCGAGATTTTACTGTCGTGGTGGAAGAGATACCATTTTCCTTTAAATTCGCAGATGCTGTGATGGGTTGTCCATCCTACTACAGGAGTCATTATAGTTCCTGTGTAGGTAAATGGGCCATAAGGACTATCTCCTATGGCATAACAGAGTAGATGGGTGTTACCGGTAGAATATGAAAAATAATATTTTCCATTATACCTATGCACCCAAGCTGCTTCAAAAAATCTTCTTTCATGATCGCCTGCTGTCAGCGGATTTCCATCTTTATCTATAATTAAAACATCCCTAGGTTCTTCTGTCATAGACTTTAGATCTGCTGACATCCTGGCAACCTTGGGGCATAATGCCGGTAAGTGGTCTGCTGGTTCTGAGTCATCTTCTTCATATTCTCCATTTTTCCACCGTTGTAATTGTCCTCCCCAGATACCACCAAAGTATAGATAGTATTCTCCATCTGTATCATTAAAGATAGCCGGGTCGATACTGAAACTACCTTCAATTTCTGTAGGTTCTGGAAGAAAAGGGCCTTCAGGTTTCTCTCCTATGGCAACACCGATCCTAAACACACCTTCTTTATCCTTAGCAGGAAAGAAAAAATAGTACTTCCCATTTTTCTCAGTAGCATCTGGAGCCCACATCTGCCTAGAAGCCCATGGGACGTCGTCTACATGGAGAGCAACACCATGATCTATAACTTCTCCATTGATGTCGTCCATAGAATATACATGATAATCTTCCATGGCGAAATGGTCACCATTGTCATTAAAGGGAATGCCGGCTTCTATATCATGAGATGGATATATATATAACCTTCCATTGAAAACATGTGCTGAAGGATCTGCGGTATAGAGATCTATAGGTAAGTGCTTAGGTTTTAACATATATGAATGCTTAATGAATTAAATAGTGGGTTGATTTAAGGAGGTATGGAGGCTGTCTATGAATGCTTTTCTATTATACTTCCTGTCAAATGCTAAAGGATAATCCGTCCGACCTGTAATGGGCCAGTAGTTTCTCCAGCTCTGTCCATCATAAACACCCCAGAAGGTTACCCTGGTAATGTCTTCACTATGTTTTATAAATAGGTTCAACAATTCCATATATCTATTGTGAAGCTTTAAAGACACATCCTCAGGTAAACCATCTGGATAAGGATTATATTCTTCTTTATATTCAGCATTTAAGCTGATCTCTGCTGCCTTAGATAAATCAGGCCATGGTAGAACGGTTATATCCAATTCTGTTATCATAACCGTACCTAACTCTGAAAATCGCTGAATCGTCTTCTCAAGATTATCTATAGATGGATCATCAGAATTTATGTTTACATGCCCTTGCATGCCTATTCCATCCACTCTAATTCCCTTGCTCTGTATCTGTCTGACAAGGTTATATATTCCTTCTCTTTTTTCTGGTATTGCAGTTGAGTAATCATTGTAATATAGCTCAGCATCGGTCTGTGCAGATTGAGCTATACTGAAAGCTTGCTCTACCCAGTCTTCACCGATAATTTCATAGAATGGACTTTTCCTCATAGTCCCATCATCTAGGACTGCTTCATTGACAACGTCCCATCCATCTACCTTACCATCGTATCTTTTCATAATGGTATGTGCGTGGATTTTCATTCTTTCTAGCAAGACTTCTCGGCTCACGTGATTACCCTTGTCATCCACGAATAGCCATGGAGGACATTGACTGTGCCAGAAAAGGGCATGGCCGATGATTTCTTTTTTCTGAGACATTCCTAGTTGTACGAATGCATCTGCATCTTCCCAGAAAAACTCAGCTTCTGAAGGATGGATGGCTTCACTTTTCATGCAGTTTTCTGGGACTATAGAATTAAACTCGGTTTCAATTAAATTACTGGCCAGGGAATCAGTCCCCTGAATCTGATTAACGCTTAGCGAAGCTCCGAGGGTGAAATAGTCTTGAAATATTTCTGCGGCACTTAGGTAAGTTTCTGGTGGATTTTCATGAGAATCTTTACAAGAGAAAAGAATACATAAAATCGTCATTCCTAGTCCTGATATTATTGTTGCATTTTTCATTAGCTTCTTCTTAAGTTTAATTCTGATTCAATCTGAGTTTCCATGTTTTTATTTATTCCATAGAAAAAGAGACAAGCTACGCCTAGAATAAAGATGATGCCAGGAAAAACACTTACCGATAATTTTATTCCTTGGATGGCATCTTGATTCTGGACAGCCAAGTCTGCATCGTAGTTATATATTTTTAAAATCCATCCGATCAGAGCTCCTCCTATACTTAGACCTATTTTAAGACCGAATATCATGGCAGAAAAAATAATTGCCGTTGCTCTTCTGTTGTTTTTCCATTCAGAATAATCGGCAACATCGGCTATCATGGCCCATAATAATGGGATGGTAATTCCATAGAAGAAACCATGCAAGATCTGTGTAATAAATATGGCTGATATGGAAGTAGGCGAATAGAAAAAGAAAAGAAATAAAAATACAGTTGAAAGAAACAATCCTGCACCGAATACATCTCTTTTTCCGAATTTATCTGCCAGAGGCTTAGAAAAGAAAATTCCGATAATCATAAAAATTATTCCACCTCCATTGAAAACACTGAATCCAGAAGTGGCGGGGTCATCGGGCCATTGAAAACCACTGAATCCCATGCTTGAGAATAGGTTATTTAACGAATCTATGAAACCATTGAATCCTATATTATCTAAGAACGAATTTATACTCTGAGCATCCACATATTCATTGAAATAGTATACATAAGATCCGCCTTTTAAGGAAAGTGTTATAAAAACAAGGATGGTTAATATCAACATAGATATCCAGGGTCTGTTTTTCATTAGATCCTTCAAGTCATCTTTGATACTGCCTACTTGATCTGGCTTAGGTATTATACGTTCCTTAGTTGTTAAGAAGGTAATCAAGAGTAGGACAACCCCGACTATGGCAAAAATGGTCATTGCGGATTTAAATCCTGCAGCTTTGTCTCCGTCTCCAAGAATAAGAACAAGAGGCAACAGAATAACTTGTATAATAAACTGGGCTACCATTACTGCGACGAATCTATAAGAAGAAAGACTATTCCTTTCCTTCATATCCCCTGTCAATACTCCACTTAAAGCAGAGTAGGGTAGGTTATTAGCAGAATAGACGATAACCAATAAGAAGTATGTGATCAATGCGTATATCACTTTACCAGTAGGACTGAAATCTGGGGTAGTAAAAGCAAGTATGGAAATTATCCCGAATGGGATGGCCGTCCATAAAATCCATGGTCTAAACTTACCCCATCGTGTCTGAGTACGGTCAGCGATAAAGCCCATAATAACATTGAAAAATGCGCCTACGAAACCTCCGACAAAAATAATTGTAGCTGCAGTACCAGCCGGTATCTTATATACATCGGTATAGAAGAAGGCTAGGAATGTCATTAATGTCTGAAATATAAGATTGGCTGAGAGGTCACCAAGGGCATAGCCTATTTTCTCCTTTATCGATAGTTTATGGTTGATTTCTGTCATTGATAGCGTAATTAGAATAAAAAGATAGCTTTATAAAGTTAAGGAGGAGATATTATGGCTGATTTACTATATCTGATATAGAAAATGAAGTCTAAAAAATAATTCAGTTTTTTACCCACTCATTATTGCACATGTTGCACATTAATTATAAATTTGCCGTCGCTAAAAAAGCATGCCTCCTTAGCTCAGCTGGTTAGAGCGGCGGACTGTTAATCCGTAGGTCCAAGGTTCAAGTCCTTGAGGAGGCGCGATAAAAGACTCTGATCTGAAAAGATTGGGGTCTTTTTTAATTTATGGTAGTTAACCTTAGCTTAGGAATCATTAAAATACCTAGAATATGATTCTTCCCCTTTCCGGAAATGAGCTTAATTGTTTCTTTTTACGCTGATATTAATTGCTCAAAAGATCTAATTCCTCGGCATGCTCCTGGAGAATGGGGATTATAAATTCTACCAATTGCCTCAAGTCCCATCCGATCAATTCCGCACCCTTCCTACATTCTTCTCGATCTACAGATGCAGCGAAAGTCTTTGTTTTAAATTTTTTCATTACCGATTTCACCTTCATGCCTTCTATTTTAGTCGGTCTTATCAATGCGGCAGCAACAATGAATCCGGTTATTTCATCTGCAGCAACGATACACTTGTCTAAAAGGGAATCTCTAGGTATGTTCCACTTAGTGTAATGTCCAGCAATGGCATGAGCTATGGTTGATTCTCCCATTTCTCTGAGTATGTCTACGATAACTTGCGGATGTTGTTCTGGATGCTTTTCATAATCTGCATCGTGCAGCAATCCAGTGATGGCATAGGTCTCGGTATCTTCATTGAAGTGTTCTGCCAGCGCTTCCATCACAAGCTCTACGGTACGCCCATGGCGTCGCAAGGAATATCCCGTTGTCAAGGAGTCGAATAATTGCTGTGCTTCTTGTCTAGTCATAAGATTGCCCGTTTTATGGTAAGGTATAAATAAGAAAGGAGGAAATTATGTGTTTATGTAATCAACTTATCCTTGTAAGTTCTTCCTATCGGTATTTCTTCACCTTGAATGGTGAGGTGATTGGCACTCCTTGCGGAAATATGGGATGTATTAACGATATAGGATTTATGAACCCTCTTGAATCCTATGCTGTCGTATTTTAACTCTATAGACTTTAATGTATCTAAGCTTACAATCTTATTTGTTTCTGTAATCCACATCACATATTCTCTTAAACCCTTGATATAGAGGATGTCTTGCTTGTTTATGAAATGGACTTTGTTGCCTTCTTTAATTTGGAGAATGTTGTGATTAAGTGTTGTAGGGGATTCATTGCTGATTTCTTTTAAGGTGTCTGATGCGGTTGATTGTCTCCTATAGAAATAAAATAGTGTACTAATCACAAGAGCAAGGGAGTAA
>CALIQO010000634.1 GCA_938044055.1 uncultured Saprospiraceae bacterium | reverse complement strand
ATATGATCCTTCTGTGGTAGCGAGGTATTTCTGTTCGTTAACCTGGAAGAGTCCACTTGTAATATAGTTAGCTCCTGCTTCCATTGCTCGCGCATTTGCTTCAAGCAGTAACTCTACCTTTTCAGATACAGGCACAGACATGGCATTGACCTCGATAGGTGTCTGCCATGAAATATCTCCATATCCTTTTTCAGGTGCGAGAATTACGCGTTCCGTCTGGATTTTAGAGTTTGCTTTAGCGATAGCAATTGCTTGCTCTGTAGCTTTTTTAATTCCATCGGGTGATACATCATTAGTAGATGCGAATCCCCATGTTCCTTCTCTTAGTACACGGATTCCGATGCCAAACGATTCTGTGTTGACAGTGTTCTGTACTTTCTTTTCTCTTGTAAAAACAAATTGATTTAAGTATCTACCTATCCGTGCATCTGCATATTCTGCACCTAAGGCTTTAGCTGTATTGAGGGCAACATCTGCAAGTACCTTCTTTTCTGCTGCTGCCAATCCTGGATTGAGCAATTCAGTCGTAGAAATAGAATTGCCTATCAGCGGTATAGGCATTGCTAAACCTGTAGCTCCAAGTCCAGCAGCATAAATAAAATCTCTTCTCTTCACGATGTGGTTGTTTTCGTTAGAAATTATAAGTAAAAGATCGACAAGCGATCAAGGCTGCTTAAGGTAATAGATAAATAGAAAATGAGGTAAAATTGAGTCAATTTTAAGAAGAAAGCAACATTTTCATGGACGAAGGACATAAAAATGGAGTTACCCTATCTTATCATTTATAAGTTCATTCATGGCATCAGACTGAAAGTATTACCTAATTCGTTCATTTCATATGACATATTTTGTCTCATTGCGGAGAAAGGTGAAGTAATAATTAGCCAATGCTGCTTCCCTTTCTTGTCTGTGCCGAAAATGGGTTTCTATTTGTTCAAGTAAAGAAGGATAAAGTGGATTTTATACTTAATTATTTAAGAAATATTTGAAATCATGAAATACTTAAAACGACTTACTTTTCTGACCTTAATAGGTATAATTCAGATGTCCTGTAATGGTGACAATGGGATAATGAATGAAAATTACGATTGTGTCTTCCAACAGAATGATGACGATCTCGACGGAATTATCGATAATAACGAGAGGAGAATTATGGATGAATGCTTAGCTAGTGCATTTTCAACCAAAAGCGAAATTGAAAATAATTTAATAGGAGAATGGGCCTTGATAGGTCATGGCGAAGGATGGGTTTCACGTATTTCGCAACCTTGTGCGTATATAATTATAAATGAGGATGAGTTAATATATAGCTATGTTGATGAAAACACAGATACAGAATCTGCTTATTTATGGGAAATAATAGAAATGGAGAATAATGGAAAGCAAGACTTTAGGCTAACCATTAATCCAGATCCAGTACAGGGCTTTTTTTTTATTGACAACTTTTGTGAAGAATACATGTTTGTGAATTTAGTGCCGAGCGACGGATATATGTACCTATATCAAAAATTGAAATAAGGAATTACATCAGCTGAAAAATTGATAAACTATTCTGCTAGAAAATTAAAAGGTATCGCTTGACACATCTTTTCAGATTCTTGTAAGTATTCTAGATAATCTTCAAGCAGTTCTTCTTTCATACTAAGGGCTTCCATTTTCATCGATATGTGCCTTTCTTCTATTTCTAATAATAACAGGGGAGAGGTGCCCGTTGACTGAGAAATGTTGTCTCTTAATTGTTCTAGTTCCCTTCTTTCTTCAAGCATTATTTCTTGGTATCCAACATATGCTTTGATATCTCTTTCTAGTTTCCCTAGCATTCCGGTTAGCCTTGTTAATTTCTCTTTGGCCCATCTTTCTGATTTAGTCCTTAATTCTTCTTGCTCAATTTTCAATTCTTGCATTTTCAATTTGGTACTTCCAGAATTGAAAAATTGAAACCCTAATCCTACAGAAATCCTTTCCTGAAAAGGATCTTCATGTGGCCCATTATACTTTACTTGGAAGAAATCTATTAACTGCTTTTTCTCAGCTGTTTCTAATTCGAGTTCTTTATTTATTAAAAGCGTTTTGTACGCTGTTTCATTGTCAACAATGTTGTGGTTTTTTCCCAGATCTGATACACTTGGAAGAAGTGTAGAGATTGTTTCTATTTTAACAAAGTCTCCGAAGTTTATATTTTTTTCAGTAATCCCATATTTATTTAGAAGATATTCTTGCTTTAAGATTAAGATGTTCTGGTTGATTTTTAAATCGCTTTTCTCAATTTTCAAATTTAATATCTCTTCAGCGTCGATTTCATAAGAAGCAATCATCTTCTCGTAGATGGATTGCTTGTCCTCTATTATGGTTCTCAGGTCATCTAAAAGACGCTGATGTTCGCTGATTATGAATAGCTCAAGCCAATCAGTATGTACATTATGTAATTGATTGCAATAAATTTCGTCACCTTCGAAATCTGGCGCATTGCTCATTTCTTCGTAATACAATTTTTGAGCATTTCTAATGCTGGGTGTGCTGGGTGATAGCCTGAAGGTATACTCTTGTTTTTCAAAATCAAAATCGCGGGTTTCAGTTCGGAATTCATACCTATTGATCCAAGGGAAATTCACATTTTCCACTTTTTGTTTTTCAGTTTGCTTATAATTAGATAAGCCATTTCTGAAAAAATCATCAGCGTCTATCGTGCCCTGAGACCAGGCATAGATAGGCAAGAATATGATTATTATAATCAATCGCATATGCAATGAATTTTTAATTATTGGGATTGTATTTTATACCTACCTTTTCTTTCTGTAAAAATGTATTATCCTTGGATATCTCAATAAGTACTTCTCGTCCATAGGCTTTTATGGTTTCTACTTTTCGGAGTCGAGAAGGAATTTCAACAATCCTAGATCCTAAACCGATCACCTTACCAGGATAATGGATGTTTTCGTCTTTTAGAGAAGTGGTAGTGAAAGTCTGCCCCAGTTTAACTTCGAGTGTTAAGTCCTCATGTACATAACCTTTTATGATTCCAGAGTGTGGTTCATAGAATGTCATAAGGGTAGTGAAAGAAGAAATATGTTCAGCCTCCTTGCAAGAGATGTTTCCTACTAACCCATCTGTAGGCGCGGTAACAACGATGGGTAATACTTCTTGAGATCTGTCGAAATTTTTCTCTGCGATTAACCTTTTTATTCTTTCATTATAGGGATTGTGTCCTAAGGCAATCTCATTTTCTAAGCCACTGATTCTAGAATTGTACAGCTGCGTAATACCGATTGCTTCTTGTTTTCGTTTTTCGATTTCTTCTTCTATAGGTCTGTAGGAAGCCTTGACAGGATCGATGGATTTCAGTCCTTCTAAAAGAGATTTTTTATAGGCAACTTCCTTTTCAAGACTTTCTATCTTTCTGGCTATTTCAGACAACTTGGTTTCTTGTTCTAGCTTTAATGTTTCTATTTCATTTTTTTGCCTCTCCTTCCACAGCTTTTCTTCGGCTTGTAGTTCTGCAACTCTGAAATCCTGATCTTCCAGTGTCTCCTTAGATTTTCTTCTTGATAAAAGCATGAGTTCTTCTCCTGCTTTTACGGCTTGACCAGGTTTGACAAGAATCTTATCTACGATAACTGGGTAGTTGTAATTGATTTCTGTGCTCCTGCTTTCCGCAAATCCATAGAAAGATAATTCCTCATGAAAATCTGGCCTCAGAGCTGTAAAAAGAAAAATGCCCGTTGCCACTATTCCTATATAAAACAGATTGATGTTTTTCATACTAGTTACAGCTTTGTTGGTTGTTTTTGGAAATCAAGTCGCAGGTTCTCCAGGCCTTCAATACTTCTCATATTGTCTTCTAATGAAGATACAGTAGCAGCATTCTTTAACCTGACTAAGTATACGAATTCTTGTAACTTTTCTCTTGGTATACCTTCTTGCGGGATCTCTTCGCCTTCTGGTGTTAAAGTGTCTTTTTTCGGACTGAGAAACCGAAGTCTTTCTAGTTCGAAATCTCGACAATCAATTTTTAATTTTTTTTCGATCAAAGATTGAAATGCATCCTCTTTAGGTACATGAAGTCTTAGGGTTCCTATCAATTCATTGGCGTTGCTGAGAGGAGATAGACGCAGCAGAAAAGCTCCTAGACAGAAAACTACTGTTCCCGTTGTTGCAATTCCAAAACCCTTTACACCGCAAGCGATCCCTACGCCTAACGAAG
>CALIQO010000633.1 GCA_938044055.1 uncultured Saprospiraceae bacterium | reverse complement strand
TTAATTCATTTTCGGGCTACTTTAGTACAGATAAACACAACCTCCACAGGAAATATCGACAATGGAATTATTGATTTACTTATAAGAAAGAATGGCGAGCATATCACAGGAGGAAGGTCTAGATTTATTACTGACTTTGTTCCTGGATACTCAACACAATTAGAAACATCGATCATGGTAACCCTAGATGTTGGCGATGATATTACTTTTCATGTTCTTTCTGAGATAGATATACCAGGGAAGGAAATCAGATTGGCACCGGGAAACTCATCTGGAAGTTTCGACACCTTGATGCGTGTACACCGGATAGATTAGAAGTCGACTATAATTCCTACCAGGTTGTATAGGCTTATAACAACAAGTACAGTTAGTATTGTAATTATTATATAGGATGTTGTACTTCTAGGAAAAATACTTTTTTCTCGATCATGTCTAGATGCTGATGGCAGTTGTATATCTCTTATCTGCATTACTTGAGTGATGGCAGACAATCTAGACAAGAGATTAGAGTTGATACCCTCACTGTGTGCAGTGATCACCTTATACTCCTCGATTAATTCCTCTCGGGAATATCTGAGATAGGTGTTTTTTATTTTCTCTTCTTCGATGGAGTAAGGCTTGATCTCCATATAGTAGTAAGCGTGTGTGAATAGATTGTGTTATAATAGAAATATATAAGCACAACATGCTTATATAAAGGCAATTGTGTCAATTACCTACTAGTACTTTACATCTTTCTGTCTGCTACTTATCACAATTATTGGCACAAAAAAAAAGCTGATTTAGTAGTTAACTCATCAGCTTTAATTCTTTCGGTAAATGGAAAAATTACTTTCCAAGAAACTTCTTCACTGCGGCTTGCGCTTTATGTACGATGTCATAATTAATCGTATAATGAATGAATTTTCCCGTTCTTTCTGAGCTTACAACTCCCGCTAATTTCAATATCCGTAGATGTTGAGAAGTGATAGATTGCTCTATCATGAGGGTATTGTAGATTTTGTTTACGTTGATACTTCCGTTCTGATCTATAAATTCCAAGATCTTGAGTCGTAAAGGGTGGGCCAACGCTCGCATGAGCTCGGAGGAATATTGCAGCCTCTCGTTGTTGAAGACAACCTTAGTTTGTTTCATGTGTTTTCCTATTTTGTGTAGTTCGACCTTAACAGCAAATATGGCTATTAATTTTAATATGACAAAAGAAATATTAAGAAAATATCTAATTTGTAATTGAGAATTCACTATCTAGGAAAAAGAAGTAATGTAATTGTAATCTTATAGTTTAGATTGTTGTTTATAAAATACTAGTAATCAAAATCTTCTGCGGATACTTTTACCCACTCTAATTGTTAGCCTGCAAGGTCTTCTACCAGCGCACTTATCTGCGAAAGTCTGTCTCTGTTAAGAGAATAGTAGATAAATTTACCTTGACGCTCTGTGTCTACAACGCCAGCTCTTCTGAGGATAGCAAGGTGCTGTGAAGCTACTGACTGTTCTAGTCTCAGCTTGATGTAAATGTCGGTTACGGTCATTGTATCGCTATCTTCTAATAGGTCGATGATTCTCTGTCGTAACTTGTGGTTTACAGCACGCAATACAAGTACAGCCTTCCTTAGATCTGCATAATCCAGTTGTACTTCTTTGCCTCCTTTCTTTAGAGTTACCGTTTCGTTTTTCTTATTTCTCATAGGAAAGTTTTAGGTTGTTCACGGAATACTCTTCAGAAAGTCAAAGACTGTACCAACTTTTCCTAAATCTAGAAGACCAGAAGTTAGATTATATATTACATTAAAACTATTCATATGTATAAAGAACACATTATGAATAATAAATGTTCCCTTAATCAAAAAAATTCTTTTTGCTTTTGGTAATGTTGGGAGCCTTGAAATAAGAGGGAGAATAATAGGCAATGTCTTCAGTTATCCCATTATCCCAAGCGTCGTGACAGAGAGAAATCAGGTTTACAGCGTTACAATGGGATGGAAAATGGACAATTTCACCTTCATAATGCTGATTTTCTACTTTATGGGCTCCATTTCCAGTGATAATAAGTGTCCTTCCATCGCCTATTTCATTCAAACTATGATCCTCAAGAATCATATTATTAACAGGATATAGCTCTTCCATAGCGTGAGAATAGACAGAATAATAGATTTCCATCCGTCTAGCATCAATCATCGGAATGATAACATCATCCGTGCTAGCATGCGATTTAACACCATAAGCCAGGCCTGCAAGCGTAGGAATAGCTATAATCGGTAATCCTGCACCATAAGCGATGCCTTTAGCCGCAGAAGTGCCTACTCGCAGTCCAGTATAGGAGCCAGGACCATCACTTATGCCTATGGCCGTTAAATCAGCTAGGGTTAATCCAGCTTTTTCTAAGCATCGAGCTATAAACAACGTTATGGTTTCCGTATGTGAGTTCTTTTTCTCCGTTTCCTGAACGGAAATTATACCTTCTCTATTCCCAATGGCAATAGAACAGACCTCTGTAGCTGTCTCAATACATAAAAAATGATCCATTATCTTCCGTCAAGTATCTTTCTATACTCAGAAGGATTCGTAAGAATCTCTACTGCACGCTGGATTTCAGGGTCTTTATCTAAGGTAAATTTTATGCGACCACTCTGATTGAAGAACCTACTGATGATCTCTTTTTCTATTTCTAGGATGATATCTTCCTTACTCTGAATCCAAGCTGCCTCTTTTCTTGCTGTTATTTCTCCGCGTAATGCTTCAATTTCTCCAGCAGATTCAATACTAAAGTCTTTTTTTACAGCTTCTTCTAGTGCTTCTATAGCCATATCAGAATCTGTATTAAAAGTAAATCCTTCCTTTTCTATATACGATTTAAAATCGTCCCAATCATTGTAAGCATACCCACCAGCATCTTTTATGCTGTCTTGACCGACGATATACTGATTAACATACTTAAAGATTAAGTGCTCTTCCTTTAGTGCTTTAGTAATGGCACTTTCCTTCCTTACCTCCATCTTGATATCAGGCGTAACTCCTCCCCCATCAAGAACATCTCTCCCATTTCTAGTTTTAAACCTTGACCGTTGATCGTCCGGAATATCTACAGGCAGACCATTGTCATACTCTACCCCCTGTATACACCTCCCACTGGGTATGTAATACTTCGATATCGTCATCTTGACCCTGTTATTGTATGGCAGGGTTACCGTATTCTGAACAAGCCCTTTACCGAAACTTCGCTGGCCGATAAGAACTCCTCTGTCTAGATCCTGAACAACACCTGATACAATCTCTGATGCAGATGCAGAACTCTTATTAATCATTACAGCCAGTGGAATTTCTAAATCTAGAGGGACATTTCTGGTTCTATAAGCTTGATCGTTTTCTGCAACCTTGGCTTTAGTAGTCACCGTTTCCTCTCCCTTTTCTATAAATAAATTAGAAACATCTATGGCTTCTCTGAGCAATCC
>CALIQO010000632.1 GCA_938044055.1 uncultured Saprospiraceae bacterium | reverse complement strand
AAAAAATCAAAACCACCTGGCTCGTTGAATGATCCATCATCGTTAAAAACAGATGAAGTAGGGTTAAACAAGGTTGCATATCTAAACGCTTCTGGAAAACCAAATGTCTGATCCCTATTAGTCGTTATATAATTTAAGCTTACAGAAAGCTTGTCGTCAAGGGCCTTCTGGTTAAGAGAAAGACTACCATTCAATTGAGAGAATCCAGAATTTCTTAAGACCCCACTCGCATCTCTAAAGTTAAAAGAAGCACGGTAAGTTGTTTTTTCTGTTCCTCCTGACATAGAAACATTATGAGACTGTGTCAATCCTGTCTGAGCAAGCTCACTGTACCAGTCTGTATTTCCACCAGCGTTAATTCCACCTTCAGCTATGAAATCGTCCGTAGACAATATTGCAGGCTGATTAGCAATAGATTCTGTAGCAGCATAACCATTATACTCAATGCGAGAAGTGCCTTTCTTTCCTTTCTTAGTCGTAACCAAGATTACTCCTGATGAACCTCTCGTTCCATAGATTGCGGCTGCAGATCCATCCTTAAGAACATCAATTGACTCGATATCTTGTGGATCAATATTGGTAAGTGAACCACCTGGCACACCATCGATTATAACAAGTGGCTCAGTCTGAGCTCCGATCGTAGATAGACCTCTCAGTCTTATTCCGAATGTACCGTTAGGGTCACCCCCTGGTCGTGTAATGGTAAGACCTGCTACTTTCCCCTGCAATAATTGTGAAGGAGAGTTCACGTTTCCTCGGTTAAAGTCTTCAGATTTAATACTGACTACTGAACCTGTTACTTCTTTCTTGGATTGAGTACCATACCCCACTACGACAACTTCTTCCAGAAGCTCTCCGTAAGAGAGTGAGATGTCAACGACATCTGATGCACCCAACTCAATGGTCTGGGATGTATATCCCGTGTAAGAAAACTCTAGTGCTGTAGCGCCATCAGGTAGAGGAAGTGAATACTTCCCATCGATATCCGTAATTACTCCGGTATCGAATCCGACCACGATAACATTAGCTCCAATAAGTGGATCGCCATTTTCAGCATCAGTTATTGTACCGGTTATGGTTCTCTGACCATAGGCTGAAACAGCCAGTAACAACACCAAAGCGAGCGACGAAACTAGCTGTGTAAATAGTTTTTTCATGCGGCTTTAATTAGTTAATTAATTTATATCAAAATACTTAGTGTGCAAACGACACAATCTATTCGAGTTCAAACTTAATAAAATAATGTAAAATGGTGTTAAAACCTTGAATTGTTTTTCTTATTCATTTATTTCAATCATTATATACTGTCTTCAATCTAAGGTTTTATACTTAAAAAGTTGATAACGAATGGATAAGGATACATGCGGACTTTCAATGAACGATACGTTTAAGTAATGTTATAAAGGAGAAAAAGTTTAAATTAATGTGGGGGCTGGTTCGTGTTCCACTAATTACTATTTATTACTAATTTTGCAACCCTAAACATCTCTTACGCCATATTATGAAGCAACTAACAACCTACTTATTCTTCTTGGTTTTCAGTATTGTAACTTTTAGTTGTGAGCATGTAGACCCTACATGGAAAGAAAAAGTAGATCAACCTGAGCTCCTGCATTCCTCTATGAAAAAGCTTACTGATGTAATTGTTTACGACATCTTCTCCCCTCCTGTAGCCAGCAGAAACTACCTATATCCTACAGTTGGAGCATATGAAATCATGGCATTGAAGGATGATAATTATACAAGTCTTGCAGGACAAGTGAAGGATCTTACTGCCATTCCTCAACCGCAACAAGAGGTGTGCCATGAGCTTTCTGCCCTATCTGCTTTCTTAGATTTATCGAAAGAAGTAATTTTCTCCGTTGATAAAATAGATGAAAAAGTAGAAGAAATCATTACAGCATATTCTGAAACAGGAATGCCTAAAAAGGTTCTAAACTATTCTATAACATATGGGGCTGAAGTTGCACGTCATATATGGACATGGGCTAAAAAAGACAATTACCATGAAACTAGATCTTACCCTAAGTTTAGTGTTACCAATGATCCTGGAAGGTGGAAACCAACTCCTCCTGCCTATCAGGCAGGTATAGAACCTTCTTGGAATCTGATAAGAACTGCAGTGATAGACTCTGCTTCACAGTTTCAACCTGCCTTTCCTACTTCATACGATATGAAAGAAGGAAGCGTATTCTATGATGAAGTAATTGAGGTTTTCAAGGCTGTAGCAGAAGCAGAAGAAGAAGAGAAAGAAATTGCCAGCTTCTGGGATTGCAACCCATTTGTTATGAATGTTTCTGGGCATGTTATGCATGCTACTAAAAAAATTACACCAGGAGGTCACTGGATCAACATTACTGCACTTGCATGCAAAAAAGACTCCGCATCTTTCATGGAATCTATTCATGCATACGCTGCTGTTTCAATTGCACTCTTCGATGGATTCATCTCTTGCTGGGATGAAAAATATAGGAGTAATCTGATACGGCCTGAGACCATTATAAATGAGTACATAGATGAAGATTGGGTGCCCTTACTTCAGACACCTCCTTTTCCAGAATATACAAGCGGACATTCAGTAATATCTGGTGCTGCGGCTGTGGCTCTTACAGATATCTTTGGAGACAATTTTTCATTCTTAGATGATACGGAAATGGAATTTGGATTACCGGCAAGAAATTTCAGGTCTTTTTATCATGCCTCTGAAGAAGCTGCTATATCTAGACTGTATGGTGGAATACACTATAGACCTGCGATAGACAATGGTGTTACCCAGGGAAGGGCTTTAGGAAAGTATGTTATGACTAGACTTAACTTCAGAAAAAGCTAGAGGGTTAAGTAATTCTTAACCCCCGAGCATAATGTCTTTATGATGGATTAGCCGATGCAGAAAGGGCTATACTCAATGCAATCTCATTGTTAATAGCTTTGTCCTTAAGTCCTTCAAAAAACGAAGGAGAACCATACTTGATTTCCCATAATGTTCTGTCAATTGTAAACTGAGGTGAGGAAACATTAACCATTGCGTCAGTAACATCAATTTGTGCTTTAAACTGGATTTCCTTAGAAATTCCTTTCAATGTTAAATTGCCATAAATAAGATGGTTCGCTTCTGTGTCATTAAGGAGATTGGTGACCTTAGTGATCTCAAATGTTGCTGTAGGATGCTTTCTTACGTTGAAAAAATCATCTGCATTATCATCTTTCATTCCCTTGAGATGGCTCTCTAATCCAGCCTTTTTACCTCCTTCTAGATCGGTAACATTAATGCTATTCATATCAAGCGTAAAGCTACCCGCACTTACTTTTCCATCAGTAACAGAAACACTTCCATCTGATACAGACAAGGTACCAGTATGTGTTCCGGTAGGTTTAGCACCTTCCCATGATACCATACTAGAAGTAGTATTAACTTGATAATCCACACCTTGTGCAGCTGCCACTTCCTTGGCATCAGATACTTCTGCTTTTTCTCCTGGAGTTTTTTTACAACTTGTATACCCGAGGAATAGTACACCTATCATAGTGTATTTTAATAGTTGATTCATAGTTATAATATTTATTGAAAATTAATTTTTAGTCTTAAGGGATGACTTATGCTTTCGCAAATTGTGTGAGCATTGTGGAAAGCTCATTTATATTATTAAGTATCGAAACGTTATTAAATGCTTCAATATTCTGTGTTGTGACCTGATATCCTGAAATAATTAATTTAGATGGAGCGATTTCATTAGATAATCCAGTTAAATATGGTCTCAAAGATGACTCACTAAAGCTATCATTAAAGAAGGTGAATACCATTTCAGGTTTTATGATATTACATGCATCTATAACATCCTTAATAGATACATTGTGTCCTAGATTGATAACCCTTACATTGTTTTTTAGCAACAACAAATGTAAATACAATAATGTCAATTCTTGCAATTCTCCTTCTGGAAGATAAATGATGGCCTTTTTAGATTTCCTTGAAACCGAAATACTATCTATAGAAACAATTAATTTCCTTCTAAGTAGATAACTTACGAAATTTTCATGAGCACCATTAATAGAGCCTGTAAACCACATATTTCCCAGTCTATCTAAAAAGGGATATATAACCTGCTCCATCGTGTTAAGCATTCCTTTCGCTTCTATATGCTTGTCTAAAATACGGTTAAACTTGAATTCATCCAGCTCCAACATGGAGATCATAAGCGCATCTAAGTGAATCTCATGTGCCGCATCTATGTCCGAGAACTCTGCGACCTTAACTGTCAATTCTTGATCTGAAAGGCATGCAATCTTAGAAATTTTCCAACCATTCTTATTTAGTAGAACAACATTGAGTATTTTCTGTAAGTCATCATCTTCGTAATACCTAATATTAGAAGCCGTCCTCTTAGGTGCTAATATGCTGTAGCGTTTCTCCCATATCCTTATGGTATGGGCTTTTACCCCAGTCATCTTCTCTAAATCATTTATAGAATATACAGGCATAATTGCTGTGTAGATAAATAAGTAATCCAGATAGACAACAGTAAAGAACAAAATATTGTTTAAGAAGTAGAACTGTTATGGTAAAGATATTTCGATGTTAACTTCATTTTAAAAATCGTTGTAAACATGAACTTAACCCTGACGATTCCTATTATTGCCTCGATTAAGGTAACAAAAATTCAATAAAAGTTAACATGAAAATAGGCATTGTATGTTATCCCACTTATGGTGGCAGTGGAGTTGTAGCGACAGAATTAGGAATAGGATTGGCTAAAAAGGGTCATCATGTACACTTTATCTCCTACAAGAGACCTCCTAGATTATCCACTTTCATGGAGAATATCCACTTGCATGAAGTAAATTCTATGTCGTACCCGCTATTCGAGTATTCTCCATATGAAACTGCTCTGGCTAGCAAGCTAGTAGATGTTGTAAAATATGAGTCTCTCGATATATTACATGTACATTACGCAATACCTCATGCGGCTGTTGCTTTTATGGCTAAGCAGATACTCGCTTCCCAAGGAATAAGAATTCCAGTTATTACTACATTACATGGAACAGATATAACACTTGTAGGAGCAGATCAGTCGTTTTCACCAGTAGTTGAATTCACTATAAATAATTCTGATGGTGTTACAGCTGTTTCGAGACATCTAGCCCAAGAGACTTATGACACCTTTAAAATCACCAACGACATCAGGGTGATCTACAATTTTATTGATTTTAATAGATTCCGAAAAGAAGATAAGAGTCATTTTAAAATGGCTATAGCTCCTAATGGAGAAAAAATCCTAGCACACACTTCTAATTTTCGAAAGGTGAAAAGAGTAGAAGATGTAATAAAAATTTTCAAGCAAGTACACGCCAAGATCCCGTCTAAACTCCTTCTTATAGGAGATGGACCAGAAAGGATACACTTAGAAAACCTCTGTAGACAGATCGGTTTATGTTCTGAAATTCGGTTCCTAGGAAAACAAGATGCTGTAGAGGAGTTACTCGCTGTTTCAGACTTGTTTATCCTGCCTTCACAGAATGAAAGTTTCGGGTTGGCTGCATTAGAAGCCATGGCTTGTGAAGTTCCTGTAATCTCAAGCAACATTGGTGGAATTCCAGAAGTGAATATCACTGGCAAAACTGGATTTACCAGTGAGGTAGGTAATGTGGATGAAATGTCTCACAACGCCATTACATTGCTTGAAAATGAGGATATGCTAAACTCGTTTAGAAAGAATGCCTTAGATCATGCCAAGACATTTGATATTGAGAATATTCTTCCAGTCTATGAAGAATATTACCAGGAAGTATCAGAAAAAGTTGTTGCCTGATTAATCGATGAAAAGAATTTTAGCAACATAAGAATCCGGATCACCAAAAGTACTCTTACCTGTACTAAACACTAGGTATACTCCCGTGGTCACGCGATTTCCATTTATATCATTTCCAGGCCATACAGCTTGACCTCCTAAGGCTTGTGTTTCATACATGACCCGTCCGTTAATGTCTGTAATTTTAACATCTGCATCTTGAGCAAGCCCCCTTATAGCTATCGGTTCATTGTATCCCGGAGGAACTGGATTAGGAAAGGTGTACACATTGCTGCTGTGCGTTCTTCTTGCTCCAGTACTCTCTGTACGTATTGACTGCAGTCCTCTATTACTTAGTATATAAATTCGCCCTGCGATTGGATCGAATTTTAGATCTATGATTTCATTATCCATAAGAGGAGAATTGTCTTCTGTAAATGCTGCAATCTGTTCTCCCCCATCTGAAGATTGCAGGAAAAGTCCACTCTTCGTTCCGAACCATTTTCTGTCTGCACCGTCTGATTCAATTGAGGTTACTTCTTCTGTCTGCAATAGAAACCCTACGATCGAATCAACCGTAACTCTCCTTCGAACCCCTTCACAATCGCTATTAAAAGCATCAAATCCACAATCAAATAAAACAACCCCTTCAACAGAACCTACCCATATTCTTCCTTCGCGATCGGCCTCTGCTGTCAATACCTGACCTGTTGACAACTCACTGTTATTAATGTTTATGAAATAACCATCATCGTCTTGTAATGAATTAACATCATCTCCCTCATTAAATACATAGACCCCGCCATTATTTCCACCTATAACACACCATTTATTGCCAGATTCATCGATCGCTAAATCTCCGACTCGCACATTTCCTCCAAGAGTAAAACTATGCCATTGTCCATCTAGATCTCGCATTATCAAGGGTTTGCTTACGTTAAAGTTCGTAATCCACAACCTTCCTTCTTCGTCATAAGTCACATCAGATATTCTTATCCTATTATCATTGGTCGAGCGTTGTAAATCAGAATTCGTTTCATCATAAAAGACAGACTCTCCTGATTCTATGTCATACTCAATTATTCCATTCCAGAACGTCCCAAAAATGATCTTACTCCCATCCAGACTAAATGCTACTCTATAGAAATTAAGCAACC
>CALIQO010000631.1 GCA_938044055.1 uncultured Saprospiraceae bacterium | reverse complement strand
GGATACTTCCTCCTTCTACTGCACTTGATGTCCCAGGAATGAGTCTATCTTCATCTTGATTATAAGAAATCATTTCTACACCTACCTTCATGGAAGATTCCGACGAGAAGGTACGTGTAAGAGATGCAATTCCTTTTATGTAAGACAACCCAGTTGCAAAGGTCGCTGTAAGAGGGGATACATAGTTGAGTTGTGCATTGTTATAAGCGCCATAATTCAAGGATGCTTTTCCATACCACATGTCAGACCAAGATCCACTCCATGCAGCTCCTATGGCTAGGTTGTTCCACTCAAATCCGAATTCATTGTTAAATTGAAAAAAATCATCGCTATAATAACTGTGCAAGTCGATTTTCTGTGTTTCGTTGATTCGGTATCTCAAGGTCGCGTTGAGGTCGTAGAATTGAGCAGAGCTATTCTGGATTTCAACATTGGGAATACGACCGAGTAACCAATCACTGAAAGAACCTCGACCGGAAACCTGGAAATCTAATTTATCTGATAAAGGACCTTCAAGCATCAATCTGAGAACGGAAGTACCGATTCCTCCTTTGCCATGAATTTTATCTGAAACCTTAGGATGCGACTTTAAGTTAAGGATTGCTGAACTTCTTCCACCATACTCAGGGTCAACATAGGCTTTAGATAAGGAAGCGGTTTTAATGATATCGCTATTGAACGCACTGATAAATCCTATTACGTGAGTGGGGTTAAAAATCATTGCATCATTAAGCAATACTAGACTTTCATCTATACTTCCACCACGTACATTAAATCCACTTGATATTTCTCCTACTGATGTGACACCAGGGAGCATTTCAAGTGATTTAATAATATCTGTTTCTCCGAGAGCCTGCGGTATGATTTCTAGTTTTGATATATCTAATATTTCCAGCCCAGCTTTTCCTTCCTCCATTTTCTGACGAGAAGTATTCGCGACGATCTGTACTTCATCCAGCATGAATGACTGCACGACAATAGGTAAGTTGATTTCAGCATCTTCGTATATACTTATACTCAGATCGATAGATTGATATCCTGTGTAGGTGATTAACAGATTATGGCCACCTGTGGGTACTTGTAAAGTCAAATTTCCGCTTGTATCGGTAACACCATTAATAGAGAGGTCTACATTTCTAACGACAGCTCCTATAATAGGTATATTATTTTCTGTGTCTTCGATTCTTATTTTTAATAAAGCACTGGATGGAGCATTGTTTTCTTCTCCTATGCTATAAGAGAATGTAGCATTTCTAGTGTCGAAGGGATAAGCATATTCTCCTGATTTCCATTTAGACAACAACTCAGTTAGCTTCTCCCGATTTAGATTTTTACGGTCAATAATAGCAACATATTCTTCATCCGCTTCGATGGCCTTCAGTGCAGTGCCATTGAGAAGATCGCGGAGAATATCCCATACTTGCTTATCAGTATAATTTTTAGTCAGTGGATAGTAGGGGAGTTTCTCTGGATCGAAACAGAACCGATATCCATGATCCTGCTCCATCAGGTATAGGATTTCTACAAGAGACTTATTGTCCACCTTTAAGTTGATGCGATCGTTGATATAATGTTCTTGTGCCGTTGCGCTTCCGCAAATGTGCAGCATACCTACTATTAAAAGGAAAAAATAAGATTCTCGCATTTTCTATCTTGGTGGTTTCAAGAATTATCTCTGGCTTAAAAATGATAAAGAATTAGTCAATAGTCTAAACTATTGACATCTTTCTTATTAAGACCAACAATTTATACGCAGAAGATTAATATTGACTCACCTACAGGGATGAAGGATAAAAAGAATAATAAAAGGAATGTTGAGAAATCAATTGAGTATCCTTCTTCAGGGTGCGACGATACTGATTATTAGTAGAGCGCCGATTTACAAGATGATTCTGGTAGCAACGAAAAGTTTATAAAATTAATTTTTCACCTGTAAGGGTGAAGGAGGGTTAAACATCTCGATGCATCTTGTGTCTAAGATAAATAGCTAATACATTGTTATGGATCAGAGTAAATGGATACACGCAATTAACAGATTCGGGTTTGGTGGAACCGAGAAAGAACTAGAATCATGGAGGGGTAAGGATTTTCAAGACTATGTTGAATATCAGAAATCGGAATTGCTACAGACCGATCTTTCTTATTATGAAGACATTGATCTCAATGATTTGAAGACGATGGATAGGAAAGAGATGAGGATGAAAACCATGAAAACCATAGGTAAACTTTCTGAAGATTGGATAGATCTTATGATCTCATCGAGTTATGGGCTTCATGAAAAGATGAACATGTTCTGGCACGATCATTTTGCCTGTGAAATAAAAAACCCATTGCTTGCTAGAAATTTCACCAATCTTATAAGAAAACATGCTATAGGTAATTTCAGAGATTTACTTTTAGGAGTAAGTCAGTCAGCAGGAATGATTGATTACTTAAATCTGAAACAGAATAAAAAGCGCAAGCCCAATGAAAATTTCGCTCGAGAACTCTGCGAGCTATTTACCCTAGGGCAAGGAAATGTCTATACTGAAAATGACATTAAGGAGATCGCTCGAGCTTTTACAGGATGGAGTAGGAAATTGAAAGGCGAATTCGTTTTCCGAAAAAAATTCCACGATAAAGGCCATAAAGAAATTTTAGGTAAGAAAGGAACTTTCACTGGGGAAGAAGTAATAGATATAATACTTGAGCGCAAGGAATGTGCTCGATTTATATGCAGTAAGTTCTACAAGGCCTTTGTCAATCCAGAACCTGACACAAGTGCAATCGATGAGATGGCAGATGTATTCTATGATTCTGATTATTCTATATCAACCTTGATAACTTATATAGGAGAAAGTGATTGGTTTTATGAGGAAAAAAACAAAATGACCATCATTAAGAGTCCACTGGAGTTGATAGCTGGCATAGGAAGACAATTTAATATTAAGTCAAAAAACACCAACTCTTGGACCCAATATCAGCGACTTAACAATCAGATACTATTCAGACCACCGAGTGTGGCTGGTTGGAAAAAAGACAAGGAATGGATTAATTCCAATAGTCTTGCACTCCGCTTGAGGATTCCTTCTATAGTCCTTTCTGGAGGAGATGTTGAGATGTATTCTAAACCGGACTATGATGCTGATCCTATGGATGATTCAAAAAGAATAAGTGGAAGATTGTTTAAAGGTATTTCAGGAGACTGGTCTTATTTCCGCAAGATGAATCCAGATATCGATGAAGTCACCTTGTTTTTCAACGATAAGTTATCTGAACAATCTAGAACCTTACTTGCAGAGAACAAGGACAAGACGGATGATTATAAAACACTTTTACTGATGTCTATTCCAGAATATCAATTGTCGTAATTATGAAAAGGAGAACATTTCTTAAAAATTCTAGCATCGGAGCTGTAGGAACTTCCTTTATGCCTCAATTCTTGAACAGTGTGGATCATTTTCTGCTTGGAAAAGATGCGCCTATACTGATAGTCATTCAATTGTCGGGAGGAAATGATGGATTAAATACCATTGTGCCCTATGAAAATGATATATATTATAATGCAAGACCTAACCTTGCTA
>CALIQO010000630.1 GCA_938044055.1 uncultured Saprospiraceae bacterium | reverse complement strand
CAGGCTTATCAGATTGCTCCTCTCCAGCCATGGTACTGGTGTACTCGGTTATTTCACCAATGGATGGGGATTGATCTTCATGTATAGTAGACAGCATCACTGGTTCCTCAATAAGTAGTTTTTCAATTTCTGGAGCAATATCTTCTGAGGATTTTGTTACTACTCCCGGTTCTATCTCAATCGTTTCTGTAAGTTCTTCAGCAGAAACTCTATCTCTTTTACCATTTTTCTTAGTCTTAATGACCACAGGAGCCATCGGCACTGCGACTGGAATCTCTAAATTTTCAATGATGCTGTCTGCTTCTCCACGGATGACAGAGTACAGATGGGTATCAGCTATATGATCTGACTGATATAGATGTGCTTGATGTAATTTATTGCGCTTTATTGCCAGCATCATCTTGATGGGCTGAGCATAAGGTGCTATAGCGGCGAGCTTTTCTAGTTCGTCCAGTGATATATCAGCTAATTTCGTCATGTGTTATTATCGACGTAAATGTAGATAATAATGGATGGATGGGAAAATATAGAAAAACTAAGTTATCTACACCTTGTGAACAATAGAGTGGAGAAGTTGTGAATTACCAGTTGGTAAAAGCCTTGTTGAATACGTCATCGACTAGCTGGGTAAAGATTTCTTCGATAAATGCATCTTGTTCTGATTGAAAATCCAGGGTGGCATCGAAGTCTTTAAAGAATGAAAATGATTGGGTCCAGCTTTTATCATCATCTGCCGTATCCGTATAATCTATAGATACGGATATTGTAAGCTTATTAAATGCTACAGTGTTTCCTTCTTGGGGGGCTTCAGATGATATGTTGTATCTGTTTATATACCCAGCAAAGGTAATGTCTGCATCTCTATCAACTAAAGTGAGCTTACTTTCATTTCTGATTTTAGACCGCAGCGCTTCAGAAAAAGTCTGGTTAATGCCACCGGGAGCATTGGGAGCACGGTTCTCGAAATCCTCAATGTAGAACGTATTGATGTCAGGAGGGATAGAAATTCCCTTAAATCCGTAACAACCCGACAGAACAAGTAAAAGTATGATGGACAGATATCTCATGAATAATACAACGTTTTAATCGGGTATCTCGTACTGTTTTATCTTGCGATATAGCGTTCTTTCTGAAATCCCCAATTCCTTAGCGGCATCTTTTCTCTTTCCTTTGTACTTTTTCAATGCCTTCTTAATCAGGTCTTTTTCCATATCCTCTATGGAGAGATTCTCTTCGACTATTTCAGATTCTTCATAAGGAGAATGATAATCGTTGTTGATGATAATGGGTTTATTGAAATCCTCTTCTCTTTCTCGAGGCTCTTCAGCAGGATAGTCAGTAGGCACGCGCTGGGCGTATTCAGAATTCTTGTTGAAGATAGCACTGTTCGTAATGGGTTTCAGACTGGAAAGGTCTGTTACCTGTAGGTCGTTGTTTCGAATCATCTCGAATACCAGTGATTTTAAATCGTTGAGATCTGATTTCATATCAACTAAAAACTTGTAGAATATTTCTCTTTCTTCGAAGTCTGTTTTTTCACCTCTGTGCCCATTAGAAAGGGCAGGTAAGTTTCTCTTGACGATATGAGGAATGAGGTCAATAAGTACTTCAGCCGTTACAATAGACTCTTCGCTGAGCACCGACAATTGCTCAACCATGTTTTTTAATTCTCGGATGTTTCCTGGATAAGAGTAATTTTCAATATACCCTCTTGCTTGTCCGTCTATCTGAATAGAATCTTTTCTATATTTCTCTGCGAAATCAACAGCAAACTTTCTAAATAACATATAGATGTCTTCTCGCCTTTCTTTAAGAGAAGGAATACGGATGGGTACAGTATTGAGTCTATAAAATAAGTCCTCCCTAAACTTGCCTTTCTTTATCTGTTCTTCTAAGCTTATGTTGGTCGCAGCAACAACCCTTACATCGGTCCTTAAAACCTTAGAAGCACCGACTTTAATGAATTCGCCACTTTCCAGAATCCGCAATAGGAAGGATTGAGTATCTAAGGGCATCTCTCCTATCTCGTCTAGAAAGATGGTCCCACCATCTACCGTTTCGAAGTACCCTTTTCTTTCAGAAGTAGCTCCAGTAAACGCGCCTTTTTCATGCCCAAACAATTCAGAGTTGATCGTTCCTGCGGGTATCGCACCACAGTTGATAGCAATAAACTTATTGTGCTTTCTCTTGCTTAGTTCATGAATGACCCTAGAGAAAATTTCTTTTCCTACTCCACTTTCTCCTTGAATCAATACGGATAATTCCGTTGCAGCCACCCGTTGAGCGGTATATAGCGCTCGATCAAGTTTTTCTGATCTGCCTATAATTCCGAATCTCTGTTTTATGGATGATAAATTCAAGGGATAAGTTTTAAAAGTTATGTAACTTGATTTCCAAATAAAGTAGCGCTCGTAGCTTTATTAACCATGACATCTACATACATGCCAGGAGCTGTACCTTCTAGTTTAGGAAATATGATCATCTTATTCTGAGAATTTCTTCCTTTCCAATCTTGGTCCGATTTTTTAGAATTTCCTTCTATCAGAATTTTATATGTTTCTCCGATGCTTTTCTTATTGTGTTCTAGTGAAACCCTACTCTGAACTTCGATTACTTCTGCGAGCCTGCGTTTCTTAGTTTTGAGCGGAATATCGTCTTCGTATTTTCTTTCTGCCAGTGTTCCAGGTCGCTCAGAATAATAGAACATATAGCTCATACTGTATTGTGCCCATTCTATCA
>CALIQO010000629.1 GCA_938044055.1 uncultured Saprospiraceae bacterium | reverse complement strand
ACAAGTCCTACCAAAATCACCTACTCTGTTTACAATTTTACCTACCATAACAACAATCGCTATTTAATTTACCGAACAGGCAAGACCGGAATGCATGAACAGTAAAAATGCGATAATTCACATAACATATGATGATTCTATACCACCATTAAGCATCACAGTTTCTTGCTCAGGATTGAAATCAATATTTCCATTAAAACTTCCTGCAATATAGATTTCTCCTTCTTCATTAATAACCAGAGATTCTGCCTTTATTGAACCATCACCACTGAGATGCTTAGCCCAGACTAAGTCGCCATCCAAAGTGTATTTTAAAACAACAGATGATACCTTGCCGATAGGCGTATTAAGGATCACTTCTTTATTTTCAGAAACATCAAAATCTGCTGATCCGCCAAATTCACCGATCATATAAAGGTGCTCGTCGTACAAAGTTATACCTTTAAACCTACCATTCGATCCTTCAGGCTTGATTAAGAAGTAATCTCTTAAAAAGTTATCAGAATCAAAGCTCATCATCATCATATTATCATTGCTGTCATCTATGGATTTATCAAGATAACCAACCATATATTGATTTCCGTTCGCATCTTTGTCCATGTCTATGAATTTCTGCTCATAGCTATCACTCCATGAGTTGCTTGAGCTAAAGACATGTTCTCCATTCTTATCATATATCTCATAGATCATTAAGTCGCGTACGGGGAAAGCTTCAGATGGCTCAATAGTACTAAAGTCTTTATGTATGTAAGTAAGATATCCAACAAACGAAAACCCACCATTGTCTTCTGGATATATTTTCAGAGCAGCGCTTTCTGGATTTCCTGGAGGTGTAACATTTTTAACCCACAACAATTCGCCAGCTGGATTTAGTTTTATAATTAAGCAAGGTTTCCGTCCTGTTCCAGAAACATATATACTGTTTCCTATCGTTATACTACCTTGAAATTGCAAAGAGACAATGATGTTGCCATCTGTCGTGTATGCCATGCTGTTTATTTCTTCTGTATTATTTCCGGGTATGTGAGAGAGCCATTGATTGGTTACTTGTGCTTGGCTGATACTTACGAAAAATAGAAACGCAAATGTAGAAATTGCTTTTTTCATACTTCTTAGTTTAACTGGTATGATCCGAAGCTATGTCATAATTCTGTACTTTCCAAGTGTTATGTAGAATCTGAATTATCTATCAAGACATATCGAATAAAAAAAAGGTAAATGTTGATCCTTTCTCATAGATCCAGATATAGAAAAGCCTCCTTAGTGTCGACACTAAGGAGGCTGTCTAAATTCATTTATTGTATATGCTATTGTCTAGCAAGAAGGAAGGTCCACCATCCTCCACCAAAATCAATCTCTACAGTCATAGTACAATTGTCTTCTGAAAAAGATACTAGATATGTAACGGAATCTGGTGCATCATTAGGAGAAGCAAGCTCTCCATTATTCGTAGCTTTAGGTATCCCTAAGTATGCTCCCTTACCCGATAAAGTAATGCTTCCAGCACTTTCATCATACATATAAGTAGTACTTGCTGAACCATCATGTGGCGCTACAGGGGCATTACAGCTTTCTGGATCGTTGCCTTGCCAAGGTTCTATCCAAGACATGTCTCCTAATAGATTCTGGAAACTTCCATCATCATTGAAAACATATTCATCGTCGTAAAAACATGCTCTTTGATTTACCTGATCTGCATTAATGCTAAACCATTCTGAAGATCCTCTTTCAGGACCTACAGCTAGAGATCCTGCTACAGGAGACATTTTCCAACTTCCCGTAATACCCGTAGCATCGGTGCAGTCATCTCCACCTCCGCCACCATCTCCAGTGCCTTTTCTGATCATGTTAAATGTCCACCATCCTCCACCAGCAATTTCTATTTCAAGCATCATGCTATTCATATCGTCTGAGAGGGTTGCTTGGTATACAATTTCATCTGCAGCTTCACTTGGAGATGTAAGTTCTGAACCATTTATTGCTTTAGCAAGTCCCATGAATGCACCATTTCCGCTTACCGTAAGGGTTCCGTCTGTGGCATTAAAAACATAAGTCGCAGCACCCGATCCATCGTGTGGAGCTATAGGCGTTCCACAACTTTCTGGATCACTTCCTTGCCATGGTTCAAGCCATGTTGCGTCTCCCATTACATTCTGAAAACTTCCATCTTCGTTCATAACATATTCGTCGTCGAAGAAGCAAGCTCTTGTTGTAACATCTCCTGCACCACTTGTAAACCATTCTGTAGACCCTCTAGCTGGTCCTACACCGAATGCTCCTGCTTGCGGTGCCATCACCCATGATCCTGCTACCATATCATTGTTGTCGGTAGGTTCAGGAACGAAACCATCCTTCCAGAAGTTGAATGTCCACCATCCTCCTCCAGTAATTTCTATTTCTAAAGTCATTACCTGATCATCGTCAGATAACGATGCTTGATAGGTAATCTGGTCAACAGCTTCAGAAGGGCTGGTAAGCTCTCCTCCATTGTATGCTTTAGCAAGTCCCATAAATGATCCATTACCATCGATAACTAATGTCCCTGCGGCCTTGTCTAGGAGGAACATTCCAGCTGTTGATCCATCGTGTGGTGCTACAGGAGCAGCACATCCTTCAGGATCGTTGCCTTGCCACCCTTCTACCCAAGTAGAACCATCCATGACATTCTGGAAGACAGCGTCTTCACCAAATACGTATTCATCATCAAAAAGACAAGCACGTCCGGTTACATCGTCAGCAGAACTTGTAAACCATTCTGTTGAACCTCTTGCAGGTCCTACTCCGAAAGCTCCTGCGGAAGCTGCAAGCCTCCATGTTCCGACAATATCTGCATTGTCTCCCATGTCGACAGTAACTACCATAACAGTATAATCTTTACTTACGGTTACATCTTCAGCATTTGTTGCACTTGCTGTTGCGGTTATAGTGTAAGTTGCTGTTTCCTCAGGATAGGTATAAGATACAGCTGAACCAGAAGTAGTCAATACATCTGTTGATGAATTAGGATCTCCAAAGTCTACTGCAAAAGCAGTCGCATTGGTCGCAGAAGGTGTAACAGTTACAAGATTGGGTGTATTAGAGTCAGCAGAAATACTGATATCTAATCCTGTAATAGTTACTACTGGATCCGGATCTGGTTCATCCTTTCCACAGGTAAAGAAAAGCGAAGTAGTCGCTAATAAGAATAAAAGAAATTTGATTTGTTTAAACATGTAATTTAATTTAAGCGGCTTTAAATAATGGTTGAAAATAAACTTTCAGTTCATAACTTTAACGGAAAGTCATTACTTTATTTTTTATTTATTTTAACATGGGAAATATTCTTTTGTTGCCTTCATTGCCATAAAAGGGATTGTCTTAATAAACCTTACCTCTTAATGTGGGGGATTTCATGCTTATCGATTAGAGGAGGTTAAATTGAAAATATTAGAAAATCTAAATAATATACAGTATGCTAGCTTCATTTTATATTGTGTACTCAATACCTCAAATACATTTTAGAAGATATTACTTGTATTAATACCAACGTAATTAAAGAATTCTTAGTCTTTAAATAAAAGATGTTATGCGTAATACTAAAACATATTTCCTTATATTGGTTTTATTCATTGGCTTAGATTTTCAGAATTGTTCAGATGATTTAGGATGTCCTAGTGGAGAAGTACTTCCTTTTTTTGATATCAAGGGAATGATATCTTCTCACAGAGGGACATTTGATTCTAATGCCATAGTTCCCATTATGGTTGGTGATGAAATTGAT
>CALIQO010000628.1 GCA_938044055.1 uncultured Saprospiraceae bacterium | reverse complement strand
TATGGTTATTATAGTGTTATATTTTTGAAATATTTTTTTCAATAATATTTTATCTAATGGTTTTAAAAAACGCATGTCGTAATGTGCCACTTTATTTTTTTGAGACGTATTAAGAAGTCCAATAGCGTTTGATACATTTTTTGAAATATGCCAAAATTCATTGTTGCCAATAAGCCAGATTTCTCCATTTATAATAGTCAGATCATTATAATAGACTATTTCATCTGAACCGCGAAACTCAGCTAATTGCATTTCGAAAGTAGATTTATTAATTAACCATATCTGGGTGTTTGTCAGGGCAAGTATTGTGTCTTTTTTGTATGGAATAATTTTCAATATTTTATTTCTATATATTGAAGTGGTTTCTTCATCTGTTATATTAAAATCTTCATACTTTTCTTTTTCTAAGTCAAAAAACATCAATCCATTTGATCCATTTGATCCAAACCAAATTTTATTTTCTATTTGTGATAGCGCAATTGGAGTATAGATACCTAGATGCCATGATATCCACTTTTCTGGAAGAGCATATAATCTTAATTCCTTATTTGACTTGTCGAATTTCACAATTCCGAAACGTGAACCAATCCATAAAACATCTGAGTTTATCTTGTCTTGTATAATGTCTCCGAAGTATGAATACTCATTTTCATAATTTATGAATCTGCTAGGAATCTTCAATGGATATCTATTAAAATCCCTTTTTTTTTCGTCGTACTCATGCAGTACATAATTATTAGTACATAGGAAGATAGTACCTTCATCATCTTCATACACTGAACCTGTATGATCAGAAGAAATACTTAAATCATCTTGTGGGTCGTGAGTGAATACATGGAAACTATCTTTTCGTAAATCTAGATAGTAAGCTCCACCATCAAATCCTGTCACCCATAATCTACCTTGAGAATCTTCAAAGAGATTATTGTATTCTCCTTGTTTTAAAGCAACACTAGATTGGTTATTATAGAAATATGTAGAAAACTTAGATCCATCGAACCTCGCTAATCCATTCTTAAACACACTCCAGATAAACCCTTCTTTATCTTGAATTATTTTTTTATAATATTCTCCAGTCAAGCCATAATTACGGCCATAAACATCTACAGTATAAGGGTCTTGCATTAATGATGAATAGTTCTGACTATATGTATCGAAAGAAATCGTTATGCATACTATGGATAACACTAGGGTTATATGATAGTGAAGGCATTTCATATTTTATCAGTTGTCATCTGCATAGTATCTCAAGGGGGATGTGTTACTCCATTAAAAATAGAATTTCTGTACGACAATGTATATTTATTATTTCAGGAAGGCTAATAACTCTTGTTGAAATAATAAAGGATGGTACAAGCACCATCCTTTATTGAGTCCATCTATGATATATATTTTGTGAGCCTGTGAGTGCTCGTATATTTCATCCTTATGACGAGAAATTTACTGAATGGTCACTGATTAATCAGGTTTAGTGGTGTCCTGGCTAAGACAGATAATTGTTTTACGAACTAGTCAATGCATGCTTGCAATTTAGGCAAATCAGGAATGGGAAACCTCTTTTAGTAGTTTTCAATTCATTATATTTCCTTTTAATACCTATGAAGAAATTGAAAATTCTTTTACTTGAAGCTTTTTATTCTGGAAGCCATAAGACATGGGCAGAGCAATTGAAATCACATTCTCAGCATGACATAGATATTGTTTCTTTGCCGGGTCGACACTGGAAATGGAGGATGCATGGTGCGGCAGTTACCTTTGCTGAAAAGATTAAACACATCCTTCAGAAATATGATATTTTATTGACGACCGATATGACAGATGTGGCTACGCTGCGTGGCCTTGTTAGAATCGATATTCCTGTAATAGCATATTTTCATGAAAACCAACTGGCTTATCCATGGTCTCTTACGGATACAGATGTGTCTAAGGGATGGGATAGACGTTATGTGTGGATCAATTATACAACGGCATTAGCAGCAGATCACCTATGGTTTAATTCAAGATACAATATGGACAGTTTTTTAAATCAATTACCTGCTTTCTTTCATGCATTTCCTGATTTTAATAAAGTGGATGTTGCTGACATTTCCGCTTACGCAAATGTACTTTCCCTCGGGATAGACTTGATTTCTAAAAGAGAAAATTCCGAACGAAATGATATTCCTATTATCTTATGGAACCACAGATGGGAATATGACAAAGGACCTGAATTATTTTTCAACTCTTTGATGAAAATAAAATATGAAGGGTTAAAATTCAAGTTGATAGTGCTAGGAACATCTGGAAATAAGAACCCAAAAATATTTGCGGAAGCGAAAGAAAAATTGAATGATGAAATTATCCAATGGGGATCAGTCAGCAGTAGAGAAGAGTATAAGTCCTTACTACAATCTGCAGACATTCTTCCAGTAACAGCCATACAAGATTTTTTCGGAATCAGTGTAGTAGAGGCTATATCCGCAGGATGCACACCTGTGCTTCCACATGCGCTAGCTTATCCAGAGCATATCTCTCCAGATGATTTTCCTAAGCTATATTACAATTCTGAAAAAGAGTTTTTAACCAAATTGAAAGCATTGTTTTTTGCAACTACCTTACCAGATCTGTCGTCTCAAGTTGAGAAGTACGCCTGGAAAAAAATGATAAAAAAATACGACCATGCATTTACATCCATCAGCAACTAATTCGATACCAGTAATACTACTTGACTTAGGTGGAGTAACATTTGGTTCAACCGGAATTAATATACCCGGTATAGAATGGAAGATAATTTCTGAACTTAATTATAAGTATGGCAGTGAGATGTGTGTGGGAAAAAATGTATTTCCAGAATTTATGAAAGAGTATAATTCTAGGATGAATCTTGATTGGTCTGGAGAGAAATTTTTAGTAGAGATATGGAAGACTTTAACCTTTAATAACGAACTGGTGTATGATGTTCTTGCTGGGTATGACATCTACATTGCGAGCGATAATTACAAGGAGAACATTGACTATATCTCCCCGATATATAAATTTTCTGAATGGAGTATAAAACAGTATATGTCTTGCGATCTTAAGTGTGAAAAAGGAAATATACTATTTTGGAAAAAACTATTAGAGGATATAAATATACCTGCATCTAAGTTGTTGCTTATAGACGATTCAGATTATAAGCTTGAGGCAGCAGCGCAAGTAGGTATCCGTGGTTTATTGTATAAGGATAACAGTCAGCTAGTTAAGGAGTTGTCCGAATTGAAATAATGATTTCTTATCTACTTTTCATTTTACCTACATAGTAATTAGGATTGATATCAAGTTCCGTGCTTGATGTAGCGAATTTTTTCCATGAAGAAGTAGAATTCAGTCTATGTGATTCTCCATTCACAACCACATCTACAGGCATATCGAAATCTGGAATACAGTTTATCCATCTATAATGTAAGTTCCCATCCTTAAAATAATATTCAAGTGTAGGAACTCTAGGATCTCGTAGGTATTGATCATAGAAATTCTCAAGAGACATTTCGAGAAATTCGCTTGAGAATTTTTCCAAGTCATCGCTTGTTATGGTCTTGTGGTAGAAAACGCTATTGACTTCTCTCAGATAGGCCCGCCATTTGTTGTCATCGTTAAGAACGGTTCTTAAAGTGTTCAACACATTCGCTCCTTTATAGTATACGTCGATAGGGTAGCCTTCATAGTTTACACCGTAAGGGCCGATCATGGGTTTTTGGTTTCCGATATTGGTTCGAGTTCCACGTACATATTCTTGACCAGCTTCCTTAGAATGATGATATTCTAAAAACAAGCTTTCAGAGTAGTTAGTAAAACTTTCATGGATCCACATATCAGCCATGTCCTTATGGGTAATATTGTTGGCCCACCATTCATGACCAGATTCGTGGATAATAATAAAGTCAAATTTTAGTCCCCATCCAGTATTGCTTAAGTCTCTACCTAAGTATCCTTTCTGAAATTTGTTTCCATAGGTTATAGAGCTCTGGTGTTCCATGCCTAGATAAGGCGCTTGTACAAGTTGATATCCATCTTCGTAGAAAGGGTAGGGGCCGAACCAATGCTCAAATGCGTCTAACATAAGAGGAACCTCCTTGAATTGTTCTCGTGCTTTATCTTCATCTTGAGCAAGTGCCCAGTAAGAAACATCTAATGGGCCTTTCTCTCCTTGATATATTTCTTTCCAGTGGACGTAGTTTCCGATATTGATATTTACCCCATAATTGTTAATGGGGTTTTTTACTGCCCAGTGGAAGGTCTTTGTTTTTTTATCTGAGTTGGTTTCTATGTTTCTTAATCTTCCATTGCTTACGTTCATTAAGTGATCGGGAACTTCTACACTTATTTTCATACTATCTACTTCGTCTGCCATATGGTCCTTACATGGCCACCATACGCTTGCTCCGAGACCTTGACAAGAGGATGCGATGAAGTCACTGCCTTCTCTATCTTTCTTCCACGAGATTCCTCCATCCCACGGTGCGCGGACTGCCTCTCTTGGCAATCCCGTATAGCACACTTTCAATTTTTCAATTTTTCCGATAGCTTGATTTTTAACGAGAGATATAAAATATGTTTTCTCTTCACGTAAAAAAGTAAGGTCTTGCCCATCCTGAGTAGCACTTGTTAATTCTAAAGGAGGCTGCAGGTCTATCTGTATCTTATCATTGTTGCTTAATACAGTATAAGTAATGGTATTGCATCCTTCTATTTTTTTCTCACTCGGAATAACTTCTATATCTAAGTGGTAGTGGTTTAAATCCCACCAGCTTCTTTCTGGAGTAATGCTTCCTCTGAGCGTATCTTGTCGCGAGAATTGTGCATCGACTGAAAACACATTGAGAATTAACGAAAACAGTATCAAGAATTTATTCATATCGGCTAAGTTAATTTTTCTCCTTCTTTTTCATAAGTTATCCGCGGTTGATTTTATCAGAAAAAGTAGATGAAAATATTCAATTCTTCTTGTCTGTAGGATGAAGCTATACAATATGATGAAATATTCAGCGTGTCAATCACCTCCGCTTCTGAGATAATGCTTCCTCTATGAAAATCTTGTCGAGAGAATTGTGCTTGTAGTTTTTTACATATAAAGTAATATAAGAACTCACTTTTCATATCTGTTAAGATGATTTGCAAGATTATATCCACCTAGTATGCTTAAGTACATCCATATAGTTGAATTTTTATGCGTATTAGTAATTAGATCCTACAGTATAATCATCTATGCATGTTTATAAATGAAATATTCCTAACTTATAAGTATTAAACGTTTCTGAAATTAAACTAGCAATTATGAAAACTTTATTGAATTCTTTACTTGTGGTGTGTGTATTTTTATTTGTAACATCTTGTGCTCAAGATGAATTTCAAGATCCTGTAAATGATGTAGAATTATCTGTCAGAGGTGCATCGATACAGAAAGTAACTGGACAAGTGAGTATTACGTCTCCTAATGGTGATATGGACTGGCGTACCTTCTCGGTTCAGGCACAGAAGCATGGAGATGGATCCGTAAGTGGAAAGTATAGGAGGGTTAGAAGAATAGGAGGAAATGCTAACAATGAATTTACTGACAAGGGTGATGTAATCTGTATGGATACTGATGGCACTTATGCTAATCTTATCTTACAAGAAGAAGATGAAGATGGGGAGACAGAATATTTCTATATGAGGATTTATGATGGTGGAAATGGTAATGGAGCTGATTCTATAACATTGCACGTTCCTTTTAGCAATACTGAGATTATTGATGCAATATGCGATGTTGGTTTTTCTGCCAGCCAGATGTATGTCGGAGAAGCTGGAAATATTAAAATTCACTGATAAAATTTTAAAACAAGGATGTAAACTCTAGTAGTTGCATCCTTGTTTTATCAACTTTTAAATAATTTTTGTGCTTACCTTTTAGGGTTGTATTTCCTTTAAGATCGATTTAAGAAAATAAGATATAAACTAATTTCTGTAGCTCTCTTCAACCATTTTCTTAACCGATGAAATAAAACCTTTCTCCTTTAGAAGATCTTCTAGGTTGATATGCATTCTATACCTCCAGTAATGATCTGGATTACTGGGTTCATTAATCTGCTCTATATAGATGTCTGGATTCTTAAGCGAGTTATCCATACCGAGCCAATCTTGTAATGGGATTACGACTATCATCGACGGTCCTTGCAAGTGTTCTCGATTAATGTGTGTAACTATTTCACTAGATGCTTCAATCGGCGCATCTCCCCATAACTTAAGACGGGCATTATAATAGTACTGTGCAGAAGAACGATCGGTTGACCACCACCCTCGGATGGTAGACATGTCGTGGCAAGATGGACTAGATACTGTAAAGTAATCATAGGCCTTTGGATCCCCGAGTCGAGTAGATCCTTTCGGCATACGCTGGATTTCTAGAGGCATGATATTTAGCTGACGCATAACCTCAGGTACACTTGCTGGAATCATTCCTAGGTCCTCACCACATATAAGCATGTCCGTACTATCCAGTAATGCAGGCAACTTCCACAGTGCTTGTTCTTTCCAGAACTGGTTGTGTCGGTTATAGAAGTAATCGTTGTAGAGCATATTGACAATCCCTTGGTCGTACTCACTAAGGGATTTAAAAGAGTATGTGTTGTGTAAACTAATCCGGGGGCTATATTTAACGTTTCCATCTACAACTTCTGTGTGCAATAATACTTCTCCGATTAGATTCTGCACAGGAATCTGTAAAAACTGTTTGTCCTTGTTTTTCTTTAGAGAAAACGCTTTTTTGATTTTCTGTTGTGTATCATATTTTTCTAAAAACTTATAGCTGCCTGGCCACACTTCTTCTAAAAATCGATTGATGACCCAGTCACAATCTTCTTGAAATATTTCTTTCAACATATACAGCCGTATATAGGGACGTGTCAGTCTTTTCAGATCTGAAAGTCCGGCGTGTTCTATTTCATCTTGTGTATATGGCATCCGCGGATTAAACAATCCCATTGTGCCGAGAACTTGATCATAAGGAATCTGCCATATTCTGAAAAACCCTAGAATGTGATCGATTCTGAGTGCATCGAAATAAGTTGCAAGTTTCTGCATCCGTTGTCTCCACCACAGGAAGTTGTCTTCTGCCATGGTGTCCCAGTTATAAGTCGGGAACCCCCAGTTTTGACCTTGGACAGCATAGTCATCAGGCGGTGCACCCGCTTGCTCATCCATATTGTATAATTCAGGAGACATCCACGCATCGCAACTGTGTCGATAGATTCCGATCGGTAAATCCCCTTTAAGGATGACACCTTTTTTTCTCCCATAATCCTTCACAGATTTTAATTGCTTATCTGCGTAATACTGGCAGAAAAAATAGAAGCCTACTTCATGTTGTATAACAGGATCACTTTCTATCAGCAAGTTGATTTTTTCTTGATTGTAATCCTTGTGGGTTTTCCATTTACTGAAATCTGCAGTTTTATATAAGTCTCTTAAGTAACAGAAGGAAGCATATGCATCTAACCAGTCATGATTCTCTTTATAAAATGTTTTGTATCCCGCTTCCGCAAATGTTTTCTTTCCGTACTTCTTGTACAACTTTCTTAAGTAAGTCGTTTTACTTTTCAATACCGCTTCGAAGTCAACCGCTGTATGCGAATTCATAATTTCCTTTTCCTTATCCCACTTCTTCTGGTCAGAAACATTTAATGGACCGATTCCTTCTAAGTGGATATATAGAGGATGCAAGGCCATAACAGATATGGCTGCATACGGATAACTGTCTTTCCATGTCTTAGTAGCAATGGTGTCATTCACCGGAAGAATCTGAACAATTTTTAATTCTGACTTTGAAGCTAGGTTGATCATTTTTTTAAGATCAAGAAACTCTCCTATTCCGCCTCCTTCAATGCTTCTAAGTGAAAAAACTGGGATTGCAACTCCAGCAACTCGCCATAAAGGTTCTTGAAATCTACACCCTTCCTGCGATATGATTTTACAACCCTCGACTTGATCAACTATGATCTTACGGTTTTCTCCTGCTTCCCATTCTACAATCTTACCTGTAGCATTATCGATTTTGATGAATTTAAATTCGAAAGAAGGGTGGAGGATTATATTGTTTACTGCAACCTCCCATTGTCCGTCACCTCGATACACCATAGGAATATTCTCTTTCCAGTTTCCAAGGCTGGAAATACTTCCAGAAACACCGATAGAAAATTCATTTCTTAAAGTAGGTTCCGAAACTTGGATGATAAGTGTTGATGATTTATTATTCTTGCGATTAACAATCTTCCTTTTTCTAAAGACTTCATAGAAAGGAGCCGTAGAAAATATATGCTTGCGATCTCCTCGTGGTCTCCATTGATCGTAAACTTCAACTTGCATATGATTTAGCAATATAACTCTAGGCTTTCCATACTCTGCTATCGAATTATTCTTTGATTCTATTTCATATGAATACTTACATGTTTTAAGATCTGTTTCGTAAGTGCCCTTCCAGTTTTTATTGTCCGTTGATGATAGATCAACATTTATAATTTTTTCACCCTGATATACTTTAACGTGTACGCTCTCATCTCGATATGTATAGTAAAGAATATGAAATATTACTTGGGCCATACTAGAATTCTTATTACTGTTGACGGTTATAATATAAATGTAGTTTTAGTTCATGAATTTTATAGCGAACCAACTAAGATACTTATCCGATTTTTTCTCTAATTCTATCAATCCCTAGATTGCCCATGCTGCCTATATGCGTATGATCAATGGTTATACTTTCAATACTGAATGAACCTGAATTGATTTCATCCTTGACCTTGTGATAAGCATCTCTAAACGATATTCCTTTTTTCACATAAGCATTGACCTTTTCTACGCTATAGCAGTAGGTATATTTTTCGTCTTCCATGATGTCTTCCTTTTCGACGATAGATGAGACACAGTATATACTTAAATCAAGGATGGACTTCAGCGTGGAGAAAGCTGGAAAAATAATTTCTTTTAACAGTTGGTAGTCTCTGTGGTACCCGGTCATCAAGTTAGAAGTGATGTTCTGTACTTGCGAGGACACAGAAGATAATTGATTGCACTTAGCCCGTATAAGTTCTATAACATCTGGGTTTTTCTTGTGTGGCATGATGCTGCTTCCAGTTGTAAGATCGCCGGGAAGTTTAAGAAAATTATAATTCTCATTACAGAAAGAAATGGTGTCGTTACACCATCTGTTAAGTGTCGCTGATATACTTGAGAATATATAGCCAAGCATCAATTCACTTTTTCCTCGGCTGTTCTGAGCATAGATAGAATTGATATGCATGCCTGAGAAATTGAGCGCCTCTGTAGTTGCATCTCGATCATTGGGTAGAGAGCTTCCATATCCTGCTGCACTACCGAGTGGATTCTGATCTACAATTTTTTGGATGGAAAAAATAAGTGCTAAGTCATCACTTAACGCTTCTGCGTAACTGCTGTACCAGAGTCCGAAGCTTGATACCATACCGACTTGTGTATGGGTATAGCCTGGCATATATGTGTCCTTGGTTTCTTCTGCTTTCTTAAGAAAGATTAAGGCCAGTGATTTAACCAGCCTATTAATTTTACTTATTTCATCTCGATAGAAGAGTTTTAAATCTACAGCTACTTGATCGTTTCTTGACCTTCCTACATGTAGTTTTTTTCCTACATCGCCATAGCGATCGGTAAGTAGTTTTTCTACTTGAGAATGCACATCTTCTACATGGTCTTCTATGACGAATGAGCCCACTTCGATTTCAGAGGCGATCTCATTGAGTCCTTTCTTAAGTAAGTTATATTCTTGTGAAGTCAGATAATTAATTTTGTACAACATTGCCGCATGAGCAAGCGAACCTTGCACATCGTATGGTGCCAGGATAATGTCATAAGCAGGATCGTTGCCGATGGTGAATTTTTCTATACGCTGATCTATATTGTTGTTGTTATTCCAGAGTTTCATATGACAATGTTTTCTATAATTTCTTTATAAATTTTAAGGGCGTTTTTTATTTCGTGTGTATGGATGAATTCATCCGCTGTATGAGATCGTTCCGATTGTCCTGGACCTATTTTAACTGTTGGGAAATCACAATGAACTTGATCCGATAAGGTAGGGGATCCCATCGTTTTTATATTTAAGTTTTTAGCCGTAAGGAAGATCGGATGTGAGGGATCTATTCCTCTAGAATGCCAGCGGAGGGATCTCGGTTTCAAGTCCGCTTTCAATCCTGATTTTAAAACGTCCATTGCTTCATGTAAGGTATACAATTCATTTACTCTGACATCAAGTACATAGGTACAAGAATCGGGGATTACATTGTGAAGCTGGCCAGCAGTAACCATGGTCATTTTAGCAGTTGTCTCACCTAGGTGTGCAGACTTTTTAGAGAATGGATTACTATTTAAAAAAGCCAATTCATCTTGTAATCCATAGATGGCATTTATTCCTACATCTCTTGCGGCATGACCTGCTTTTCCATGTAAAGTTCCATCCACTACTATCAATCCTTTCTGAGCCACGCCCAAAGTGAGTCCAGTCGGTTCTCCGATTATTCCAAAGTCTATATCAGGTAGATTAGGAAGAACAGAACTAAGACCTTGGCTTCCGAAATTTTCCTCTTCCGCAGAAGCAACTAGATACAGGTTATATGGTATTTCTAGAGGATAAAATTGTAAGAATGTATCTATCAAGCAGACTAGGCTAGCACCAGCATCAGTACTACCAAGTCCATAAATGATTTCTTCTTTCTGTTCTGCTCCGAATGGATCATAAGTCCATCCATCGACAACTTTTACAGTGTCGTGGTGAGAGTTTAAAAGGATGTTCTTTTTCTGAGGATCTGCTTGCTTAGGGCGGACGATGATGTTATTGTCTAATCGTTCAACTTTGTCAACATGAGGCTTTATGTAATTGTAGATCAACGTTGCTGTCTCCTCTTCTCTGCCTGAGAAAGAAGGCGTCTGAATCAACACTTTAAGTAACTCTATAGGCTTATTCATGGACGTAGTATTGTATGTGGATCACCAGAAATAAAATGATTGAGTGAACCTATGGTTACATGGGTGTTGCCAGCACTTACTGCTCTGAACCCATTAGATAATTTAGGAATCATTCCTGCTGCAATAATGCCTGACTCTTGATATTCAGTGTACTGATTCTGTGTGAGTTGATTCAGTAGAGAATGAGGATTGTTGATATCCATCATAACTCCGGGCATCTCGAAACAGTAGTGCAAGTTTATACTGAATATGGAAGACAGAGAAATGGCAACTTCAGCGGCAATTGTATCGGCATTGGTATTCAAGAGTTGTCCTTCTCCATTGTGGGTAATAGGATTAATAACTGGACATACTTGATGAGAAAGCAACCATTCCAACTTATCAGTATGTACCTTTTTAATGTCTCCCGCATAGCCGTAATCCATAGGGAGAGAAGGCCGCTTTTCAGCTTGAATTATATTGAGGTCACAACCTGACAATCCTAGAGCAGATATATTTCGAGCCTGTAGTTGAGCAACAATTTTCTTATTGACAGAGCCAGCGTAAACCTGTGTAACGACCTCTAGTGTTTTCTTGTTTGTAATTCTTCTTCCGTCTATATACTTGACTTCGATTCCTAATTTTTTAAGCATGTCACTTCCAGACTTCCCTCCTCCATGGATAAGGATTTTCTTCCCGGGTATTGAAGAAAATGCATCTAAGCATGTTTTCAATTTATCTGAATTATCGATGACCTGGCCACCGATTTTAACTAGCGTACACTGCTTCATCATTGTTCTGATTTTAGTATTTTTTCTATGATGGCTTGAGCGGCGTACAACCGATTTTCTGCTTGTGTATATATTAAGCTCTGATAACTATCAAGCACTTCATCAGTGGCAACTACATTTCTTCTGATTGGAAGACAATGCATGAATCGGCCTCCATCAGAAAGTTCCATCTTCTGATCATTTAGTGTCCAGTTGTTGTATGCTGTTGTGGCTTTTCCGTAATCGATTTCGCTGGTCCAGCTTTTAGCATAGACAATATCCACGCCTCGGATAGCTTCTTCCTGGTCGTGTGTAATTTTTGCACCTGTAGTGAAAGAAGTATCGAGATCATATCCTTCTGGATGTGCGATGACTACATCGTGACCCATACCTATAGCCCACTGAGAAAAAGATTGAGCAACTGCCTGTGGGAGAGCTTTTGGGTGAGGTGCCCATGTAAGCGCAACCTTCAATTTTTTTTCTCCATAGATTTCTCGCATTGTGATCATGTCAGCAAGTGACTGGCAAGGATGGAGTGCTGCAGATTCTAGATTGATTACAGGAACTGAACTGTATGACATAAATTTTTTAATCACTGTGTCATTTCGATCTTCCTCTATGTCTTTTAGTCCTGCGAAACAACGGATCCCTATGATGTCCACGTAAGAAGATATGACACGTGCAGCGTCTTTTATATGTTCTGTTTTATTGACATTCATGATGGCTCCTTCTTCCATTTCCCACGACCATGCATCTTGACCATTGAAGGTTATGACATGCAGGGATAATCGATTCGCAGCTTCATGAGTACTCATTCTAGTTCTGAGACTGGGGTTGAGAAAAACCAATCCTATGGTTTTATTTTTACCGATCTCAGAAATTACTTTTTTCTGTTTCATTTCTAATCCTCGACGTATAAGAGAACTGGGATCGTATATGCTATTGAAAGAGTAATAGTGATTTTTCATAGTGAGATTGATTATATAGTTACATTAATATGAGCGCCGATACTTTTCTGTAACGTGTGGAGAAAGTAATGGATGGCATCATCTGGAATATTAAGCGGGGGCAGCAATCGCAAGGTGTTTTTCTGTGAGGAAGATCCTGTAAATATTTTTTCTTCTACGACCATTTTTTTTCTTAGTTCAGCAATGGGAAATTTCATTTCGATGCCGATCATCAGGCCCTTGCCTCTGACTTCTTTTACCCCCATCATCTGCACGAGTTCTTGCTTAATCCATTCTCCAGCTTCTGCAGCACGCTGGATTAGATTCTCTGATTCCAGTACTTCTAGAACAGATAGAACAGCCTCGCAAGCTAGGTGATTTCCTCCGAATGTTGTGCCAGCCATTCCGTATTCTATAGGGAGTACATTTTCTTTAATCATAAGTCCGCCGACAGGAAATCCATTTCCCATTCCTTTAGCCATCGTGATGATATCGGGTTCTACATCTGCATGCTGGAAAGCCCAGAACTTTCCAGACCTTCCGAATCCACACTGTACTTCATCTGCAATCCATATTGATTGCTTTTCATCGCAATGTTTTCTGATGGCCTGTAAGAATGACTTGTTACAAGAATAGATGCCGCCTATCCCTTGTATGGCTTCAGTTATTACAGCACATACGGATTCGTTTTCCATAACATGATCCAGCGCTTCGGTGTCGTTGATGGCAACCTTGATTACCTTAAAATCTGTGTTGAAAGCCGTGCGGTGTTTCATTTTATCTGTCAGACTCAAGGCTGCTGCGGTCCTTCCATGAAACCCATTTTCCAGTACAACGAATGTATTTTTACCATTGGCCATGGAAGCGAGCTTTACAGCATTTTCATTTGCTTCAGCACCGGAGTTAACCATGAAGAATTTATAATCCTCCGATATTCCAGAAAGAGAAATAATTTTTTCTGCTACTTCTTGTTGTTTAGAATTAACAATAGAATTAGAATAAAACATCAGTTCATCGATCTGAGCTTTTAATCTTTTCTTCATGACAGGATGACTATGTCCGATTGAAATTACAGCATGACCGCCATAAAAATCTAAGTATCGATTATCATCTTTGTCATAAATGTAGCATCCATCCCCACGGACAGGTTCGATCTGAAAAACAGGATATACAGGCAATAAATTTTTCATAAGATTAGTATGCTATAGATTTAAGTAATAGTCCAGTCTCTTCAGGATAGCCCAGTGCAAGGTTCATGTTTTGCACCGCTTGACCAGAAGCTCCTTTTAGTAAATTATCTAGGATAGATTCTATGAGAATCATGCCATCGGATACTGTGGGACGTAAGAAGCAATGATTGGTATTGACCACTTGTTTTAAGTTGATGACTGATTGAGTCGCTTGCGCAAATGGGTGTTCCTCATAGAAAGAATTATATAAGGCATAAGCATCTTCTTGACTTCCACTAAATGGTGTGTATATGCTTGCAAGGATTCCTCTAGAAAAATTTCCACGGTGTGGAAGAAACCAGATCTTTCCTGAATAATTTTTTTGCAACACATGGATAGATTGATATACCTCTGCTTCATGCTGATGAGAAAAAGCTTTGTAGATGGATACATTATTATTTCTCCATGAGAAATGTGTAGTAGGGGATGGATTCTGTCCTGCACCAGTAGAGCCGGTTATGGCACTTACATGTATGTCTGAGGTGAGCATTCCATTTGCCGCAAGGGGAAGACAAGCAAGCTGAATGGCAGTTGCGAAACATCCACAATTAGCAATCCGTGTGGCATTCTTTATGGCATCTTTCTGAAGTTCTGGAAGACCGTATATCCATTCCTTGTTTTCTATACGATGGTCATTGCCTAAGTCGATAATGATCGTTTCTTCTGAAAAAGAAAATTTTTCTAAAAAGGCCTTAGCCTTACCATGTCCTTGACATAAAAATACAACATCTGCATCTGAGGGTTCATGAGAGAAAGTCAAGTGAGGGTGAGTAAGCATGTCTGAGTGAACTTCATATACATGCTTGCCTGCTTGACTCTGGCTATAGATGTATTTTATGTCCACCTCTGGATGGTGTACGAGTAAGCGGATAAGTTCACCGGCAGTGTAGCCTCCACCTCCTATAATTCCGACAGATTTTTTATTTATATGATTCATGCTAGCTCTTCTTTGTGGATGGAGTAATAATTCTGATTGGAGATAGAAAGGAGTTGAATAAACCCTTTAGCTTCATCAGAAGTCCATGCAGAATTTTCTTCTCCGTAGATGCCAGACTTAGCTTTCATAAGATCATGTGCAGAAGAAATTCCATTGAGGGTATACCGATAAGGATGTAGAGTAAGCATGACATCTCCGCTTACGTGCTTCTGACTTTCATTAAGTAGAGTTTCCATCCAGCGCATGGTAGGTTCTAGATAGTTTCCTTCATGCAGCATCATGCCATACCAGTTGCCCACTTGCGTCTTCCAGTATATCTGATGTTTAGTAAGAACATGTTTTTCAAGCAAAGTGTGTGCATCGATTAACAATAAAGCAGCGGGCGCTTCAAAAGCAACCCGCCCCTTAATTCCGATGATGGTGTCTCCTACATGTATGTCTCTACCGATGGCATATTGATAACCTAGAAGGTTTAAGTCCTGAATCAGGTTTTCTAATTGGTCGTATTCATTGCCATTCAGAGCAACAGGTATTCCATGATCGAAAGTTATGCTTAGTTCTAAGGGGTTTTCTTTTTCTAGCTGGTGTGGATATGCAGCGTCGGGGAGAGGGAGTTCAGAAGTAAGGGTTTCTTTTCCACCGATACTGGTTCCCCACAATCCTTGGTTAATGGAGTATATTGATTTTTCGCTGTTCCATTCCAGACCAGCTTTTTTAAGGTAGTCAATTTCATATTGACGAGATAATTTCATGTCCCGGATAGGTGTGATGATTTCCATATGGGGAGCATACGTCTTGAAGACGAGATCGAAACGCACTTGATCGTTTCCTGCTCCAGTAGATCCGTGAGCGATGGCATCTGCTTCTATAGATTGAGCATGATCGACTATAGCAAGTGCCTGAAACATACGCTCGCTACTGACAGATAATGGATAGGTGCCGTTTCTTTTTATGTTGCCATAGATCATATACTTGATGCAGTCATCGATGTACCGTTGTGTGATGTCGATTTCTAGAAAGCTACTTGCTCCGAGAAAGTAAGCGCGTTCTTCCATGGCTGTTATTTCCTCCCTAGAGAATCCACCATTGTTAGCCACTACAGCGTGGACTTCCATGTCTTTTTCTGTTGTCAGGTATGTTACACAGAAGGAAGTGTCTAGCCCGCCACTATAGGCAAGTACGACTTTATTTTTCTTTGTTTTCATTTTCATTTTTTTTGATGGATTGTAATTCATTTCCAGATGGGGCAATCATTCCTGTACAGAGGCACAGTTCTTTTCGGTTGCGTGTGAGTACATCATAGTTGACACATGTCTTGCAACCGTTCCAGAACTCTTCGTCATCTGTCAACTGATGGAAGGGAACAGGTTTGTACCCTAGTCGGAAATTGATATTCATAACGATGGGACTGGTTGTTATTCCGAAGACTTGTGCTTCGGGATATTTTTCTCTTGCAAGGTTGAGAACAGCCTTTTTAATTTTACTGGCCAGTCCGAGCCCTTGGAATGGGATGTCTACAATCAGGCCACTGTTAGAAACATAGCTTCCTTCTGTAAATGTTTCAATGTAACAGAACCCTGCGAGTTGATCGTTTTCTAAAGCAATGATGGCATCGCCCTTTTCTATCTTAGAGCATATATACTCTGCAGAGCGTGTAGCAATTCCTGTCTTACGTCTAGCGGCGGATGCTTTATATAATGCTGACAAGTTCAGCGCATAGACTATATCGGAAGATTGACTTTTTCTTATGATGATCGACATGATCTTAAGTGTATTGTATAAATTAAAATAGTGGGATAGGCGATGATCCGAGTCCAGATCTCGTCGGGGTGTAGCTATTAAAAAATAATAGCCGTACCGCATACGGTTATATGTAGAGTGATAGGGCTACGCGGCCCTGAAGAAACGCCTGCTACTCCTTACTGCTACAGTAGCAGAAGAGCTGTTACAAGATGTGATATGTGATGCTGGCGTGCGCATTGTTATATGTAAAGCTATCATTCTTTTTTGGTTTATACAAGAATGGCCTTTATATCACCAACAGTGAAACGACAATAAAATTTAAAGAAAGAACACTTAATTAGTAGATAATAGCGCATACTGGCCTATGTGCAAAATTATATGAAGGATTAGGGGCGAAAAAAGAGATGATGTTTTATTTGAAAATTTGAGCTGATATTGAATATATAATTAGCGATAATATGAGAACAGCTCTACAACAGTACCTAAATACATAATTATTAATAGGCATTAGAAGGTAGAACCTGATTGGATTAACTTAATGCTTCTGTTGCTACTTTAAGGAATCTGTGCACTTTAAGAGGTATATTGAATTGGAAACCCAATAGAGATTGTAGGATAAGTTCTTAGCTAGTGAAGAATAGTTTTTCTAATGAACTTCATACTTTCTTGATTCAATTTACTGAAACATATAAATGACATCGCTTTACTATCTTATAAATAGATTTAACGATGCCATTTATTATTTATAGTCTAGAGTTTTACCATTCCAGGGACTGCATTAAACAACTCCTAAAAATTCATTTTTTTGACAGTGAATGTTCCTTTTACGTTTACATCTTCTTTGGTTTCTGGATTAGGGCATATGTATTCAAATGAGCCACTTACATAGTCTCCATCAATTTTAATCAAGGTAAGCTTGCCATTTCCTTTATCTGATGAAATATATTTATTTTTTCCTTCAGAATAATACACGCCATATTTCACCATTCCTACTTCTGGTATTTTGGTAAAATCGTAAGTCCCTTCCTTAAGACTGTCATTTATACTAAAGACAAAGCCATCAGTGTTTTCAATATCATCGAAATTTTCAACACAGTATATTCCGTTGTTATCTTTTGCAAATTCTAAAAACAAACAGTTTTTCTCTCCAGAAACTTTAAATGTTTTATCTCCTATAGTAGCATCGATGAAAGTTTCTTGGGCGGAAACATTGATACAAGTAAGAAAAACTAAAAACACTAGTGAAATTGTTTTTTCGAAGGAGCGATTGAAATTGTTAATGTAATCAAGC
>CALIQO010000627.1 GCA_938044055.1 uncultured Saprospiraceae bacterium | reverse complement strand
AAATGAAGTATCGACTTCTGGCCCAGGCAATCATATTTCTTCATTCAATGAATTGCTAGGAGGAGGCGATGGACTTCATGTCGGTAGTTACCAGTCGCTGAATGGCTCTGGAGATGGAGACCACTGGGCAAGTTTCAATTCTGTTTCCGGTGCAGGAAGTGGTGAACATCGAGCGAGTTATAACAGTATAAGCGGTTCTGGGAGTGGAGATCAAGTAGGCACACTCCAAGTAATAAACAATGATGGAAACAGCACGCATTACGGAACTAAAAATAGAATTCTTAATAACGGTAATGGCGATCATTATGGCGCGCACAACGATCTATCAGGAACAGGCAATGGACTGCAAGTAGGCACCTATAACAATGTGTCTAATTCCGGAGCAGAAGATAAAATCGGTACTTGGAATAATTTCATATACGATTCTCAGTCCTTGAACAGCAGAATATATGGAACTTATAATACCATCACTTTAAATGACGTTGACCGCAGTCACGGCGTTTATACTAATTTGTTTAATCTAGGAGATGGAGATAATTATGGAACGTATAATACCATTGCCTCACAAGGCACAGGCACTCAATATGGCACTTATAATTTTATCAGTCAAGATGGAAATGGTATAAGATATGCAGGATGGTTTTCAGCAGCAGACAATGACAATCCTAATATAACTGGATACGCCGCAGTCTTTAGTGAAGGAAATGTCGTTGCCAATGAAGCTGGAGGGCAGTACGATTTCAGAATAGAATCTGACAACAGAGATGGAATGTTTTTTATAGATGGCACAAACGACAGAGTAGGCATAGGTACCACCACGCCATCTGCTACGCTTGAGTTAATCGACAACGAAACAAGTGGAAAAATAGTTTCTATTAAAAATGAAAGCAAAGACGTAAATGCAGATGGCCTTTTGATTAGGTTAGGTCCGGATGCAGGCCCTACAACAACCAATGCCTATGTAGCCTTCAGAAGTGGTAACGGTAACGTTAAAGGATCTATTACCGGTTCAGCAAGTGGGAACATAAGTTACAACACAACATCAGATAAAAGATTAAAAAAAGACATTAAATCTTACTACGATGGATTACAGACTGTCAATAACATTTCTGTTAAATCTTATCGCAGAAAATCGAGTCCCGATCATTTAGAAATAGGGTTTATTGCTCAAGACCTCTATACTATCTTTCCTCAGGCTGTTACAGGAACCCCTGACAACAATGTAGAAAATCCGATGCAAGTGGACTATAGTAAGCTGACCCCTATCCTTGTTAATGCTATACAAGACCTTGCCGCTCAAGTAGAAATTTTAAAACAGGAAGTACAACAACTTGAAGCAAAAATCGATACCCCTTCTAATCATTAAACTCTTTCAAATGAAAAACACAACTATGAATTACATCTACTCCATACAGATCTCTAAGTCATCTAAGCTTAACCTATTTCTGATACTGTTGCTTTCTATTGCTATGAGCCTTACGGCAAATGCGCAGAAAAAGAAAAAAGGATATATGCAATATAAGCTGGATCATAGCAAGGAAAGTTATGAATCTGCCAGTATTGAAAAGATTAAGGAGAGATACAACTATCAAGTTGAAATTGCATGGAACAAGGAATGGAGCTTGATGCGAAAAAAAATAGGAGAAGAAGGAGAAGCTTACTTCCTTACCGATAGAGAAGAACAAAATGTAAATGTCTACATCCATAATTTTAAGACAGGAGAAAAATTCTATGTGCCTATAGGAGATCAATTCAATGACATGCTTAACACAATGGTTCCAGCTATGAAGGAAACAACCTGGACCAGAACAGACCATAGGAAAAACATTGCCGGATGCGATTGTCAAGTCTATACATACACGGTTAAAGCCATGCCCCATGATGCCAATGAATGGTGTATCAGTGAAGAAAACAAAAGCCCTTTTCACTTCCATCCCTTTTATCAAAATCAAGATTTCGGACTGCCCTTGAGCATGGATGTAGGAAGTTCAATCAAGCTACATTACACATCCTTAGGAATCAATAAAAACATCTCTGAAGAACTAAAAATATTTTCTAAGGAAGATTATCTGGAAAAACCGCAAGCCTACCTAAAAGAAAAAAACAGATCCATATACGCTGCGCTTTTCAGTATTTAGGAAAACTTATAAGATGCTTAAAAACAAACTCGATCCATATGGAAGAAAAGAGAACAACAGATAATAGGACCGTAATAGAGCACTTGTATATACAGATCCTCCTAAGAAACTTTGTTACATTTGAAGAAATTGACAAACTCCTATCCCCTAAACCTAAGTTAGGTGAAAAGAAAAAAACCAAACGCTAAAATCTTTCCAGTGGAGACTAAAGCATCCCTTATCGCTTTTACAACTATAAGAAGAATACTTCTTATGACGATAATGCTGAGTTCTTCATTGTGCCAATCCCAGAGTAATCTGACCACGGATCAACTGTTAGATTATATTGAAAAAAACATTAAATCAAGTAAGGATACCGTAAGCCTATATTTTAAACTATTAGAAGAAAGAGAACTTAACCCCAGAAAAGCATGTAGTAAATTACTGCTACAGGGATATTATGCAAGGCATAATAAAAACCATGAACAAGCAATTTCAGGTTTTAAATCTAGCCTAGATCTAGCCCAACGCAACCATTTCGACTCATTAGAATCAAGAACGAATTATGAGATAGGACTCACTTATTTTATGTCTGGGTTCAATGATCAAGCTGCCGATGCTTTTTTTACAGTTCTACAAATAGGAAAAGACAACAACCATACATTCCTCTTCCCTTCCGCATGGACCAAACTAGGAAACGTATTCAAAGCTAAGAAGCAATTCGACCTAAGCAAATCATACTACCAGCGGGTATTGAATGAACAACAATCCAATAATAGGGTAAGAATAAGAGCTCAGATCGAGCACAACATCGCTGAAATATATGTGGAGGAAGAAAAGCTAGATAGTGCAGCAATGATGTATGCTTCAGTAATTGAATCAAGCGATAAAATCGGCTATAAACCGCTGGCTTATGCTGCTAGATCTAGACTTGCCTCAGTATACTTAAGACAAAATAAACTATTAGAAGCAGAAACATTTGCCCTTGAGGCCAATGCACATTTTGATATTTTAAAGTCTAACTTTCCATCCATGATTTATGTCAAGAATCTACTAGGCATGATTTATACACAGAATAACAATAATGAGAAAGCAGAAAAATACTACAACACCGCTCTTAGTCTTGCAACATTAAAAAACAGGAACAATCAGAAAATCAGCGTATACAACGCACTCAGTGATCATTATCTTTACAATAAAAACTATGAAAAGAGCCACTATTTTCTTACTGAAAAAATCAAGCTCCAAGACTCAACCAATCAAGTAAAAACAGACCAATCTATTCAGTTCTTAAACACCCTATACGAAACTCAAGAAAAGAACGCAATGATTCAAGCCTTAAAGGATGAGAAAACCATCCAAGAGCTTGAGCTGATGGCTTCTAGAAGAAAAGGATGGATGGCATTGTTCGGTCTCTTATCCTTAACCGCATTTTCCATTCTTACTTTTCGATCACTTAAGCAAAAGAAGAAGTCTGAAAACATTCTAAAAGAAAAGAACAGCATTATTAATAAAGCACTTTCCGATAAAGAATTGCTTCTTCGTGAAATTCATCATAGGGTCAAGAACAACCTACAAGTTGTATATAGTCTACTGAGTTTGCAATCAGAATACATCGACGAAGAGTCTGTATTATCCGCAATCAATGATGGTAGAAACAGGGTACGGTCTATGGCATTAATTCATCAGAACCTGTATGGTTCTGAAACCATGACTGATGTAGGTGCTAAAAACTATCTTGAAAGATTGATAGGCGAACTATTCGAAACGTATAAGGTAGAAAAAGATAAGGTGTCCTTAGACTTAGATATTGAAGACATCTCTATAGATGTAGACACAATGGTCCCTCTCGGATTGGTTGTCAATGAATTGATAACCAATGCGCTGAAACATGCCTTTCACAATCAAGATAAGGGGAACATAAAAGTAACTTTAAAAACGAGTGACGATAATTTAATCTTTAAAGTTATTGACAATGGGAATGGTATGGATCCTTCCCTGCTAGAAGAAAGCAACGATAGTTTCGGCTTACAGATGATTAAATCATTCGTAGAAAAACTAGAAGGTTCTTTAAAATTGAATACCGAAAATGGAACAACTATACAATTAGTAATTCCCTATCAAAACAATGCCATAGTCCGATGACAAGAGTGCTCATTATAGAAGATGAAATGTTGATTGCACGAGACCTGAATAGGATTGTAGAAAACAGTGGTTTTCAAGTGGTCAAGATATGTTACAACAGTGATCGAGCTCTAGATGCTTTGGAGATGGAAGACTATGATATCATCTTGATTGATATCCATCTCAAGGGTTCAAAAGATGGAATTGAGTTGGCAGAAATAATAAGCCAAAAATTCAAAAAACCATTTATATTCATTACTTCTTACGCAGATAAAAAGACGATTGATAGGGCTAAGTTGACTCAACCCTCAGGCTATATCGTTAAGCCATTCACTCAGAATGATGTATTTAGCAACATCGAAGTAGCTATCCATAATTACGAAAAAAACAACCCCGAAGCTAAGGGCATAGATTCTATTAATTATTGGTTAGATAAAAAACTAACCGAAAAAGAGTACAAGATATTAAAAGATATATCAGAAGGAAGTACGAATGTACAGATGGCTCATAAATACTTCATTTCAGAAAACACCATAAGAAGCCACATTAAAAATATTTATGCAAAGCTTGGTACTCATAATAGAGCGGAGACTGTAGCAACGTTGTATCAGTTGATGGCTAAACCTAGGTGATGCAATCATTTAAAGTTATAGTCTTAATTAATTAGGAGAAGAAAAGCAGATAGCTTGAATAAGTATTCCTATACATGGCAATGAAGATTGATGGTCTCTTAGAAAGAATAATGGATGTTCGAAACCTATGAAGCATTTTGTTGCAACTGAATCGAAAATTGAAGGCACTATGTAATAAGTCTGCGAACCAACCTATCGTTGAAATACAAGTAAATGAAGCGAAGGCCATGATAGAAAAAAGACAAGTCCTGTCTCAGAAGTAGCGTACTCTGTAAACTATTCTAACTTGCCCTATTTCACCAAGCGATTCAAGGAAAAATACAACATTCTTCCGAGTAAAGTTTAAGATATAAAATCGGCATTTTCTGAAGAGTGCGCTCTCACATTTTTTATCTAACAAAACCAGAAAATAGTGGCAAAGCTATTTTAATACACAGCGCTTGAAAATTATTTAAAAAAAACTTTCCACATTCCTATTTCGCTGTCAACTACCATAAGTGTCTACCCTATTGTCCTCAATAAATCATTTCAGTATTGACAGTCACATTATAGGTTTTTACATGTGCTTGCACATGTATAGACTATTGTCTACCCTATCGTCTACCGCCTGATTTCTAGAAGCCCTAAGTACAATATCAATACTGACAAGGGATGTGGAAAACATCATTTCTGAAGCATCCAAAATTAAGTAATTTCAATAAAAAAATACTAAATGAAACTATCAATTATCCTACTTATGTTCGCCGTATTGTGCGCTTCATGCACAAGTGAAAACCCTGAAATGGAACCCGCATGTACACCAGAAGATTATGTAGGGTCCTATAGCGGGATCCTTAATTGCGGTCTATTCCAAGAGAATAAAACTGCTCAAGTTACAGTTGCTACACCCAACACAATAAACATAACCATCGATGGTGAAATCACCACATGTGAAGTCCAGGAGTGCATGATCATTATACCTGAAGTAGTGCTCAATATATCTGGAGTTCCAGTAACTACTACTGGAACAGGTACCTTGGAGGGGAATACTTTGACACTTGTACAGACTGCCTCAGCTGCTGGCGGAAATGTTTCTTGTACTACTGTTTTAATGAAATAGAAATGTGGGTTGAAAGCATCACCCATGAATAAAAATAACTTAAATAATTGTGCCCCTTGAGAGATTTAAGGGGTGCATAATCCATACTGATAATTTTATCTAACAGACTTCTGGATAGATTAATGCTTTAGAGATGAAATTAGAATATGAAGGTTCCTTCTTAAGCCATAAATATCGAAAAGTAGCTTATCTTGTGTGCGCTATACTTGTATAATAAAACTTGATATAAAATACTCAGATGAAGAAAATGACTTGCAATGAACTGGGTGGAGCTTGTGATCTGGAATTCTCAGGAAATACATTTGATGAAATTGCCGAGCAAAGCAAGAGCCACGGAAGTGACATGTTTAAAAACGGAGATCCTGCCCACTTAGAAGCAATGCATAAAATGCGTGAACTCATGCATACTGAAGGAGGATTAGAAAAGTGGATGAAGGAAAAGAAGGAACTTTTCGAAGCTAAACCAGAATTATAAATTCGTCAAGAATTAAAAAAACCTGCAACTCCCTTTAAGATCTGAAATGCAGGCTCATTTTTCTTAAACATCAAAAGGAAGGCTATAACTTATAAGCACCATAAATCTGTATTACACGATGGTTAACTGATCCCTCTTCACCATCTGTATCTGCTGCAATATTAGACAATCCCA
>CALIQO010000626.1 GCA_938044055.1 uncultured Saprospiraceae bacterium | reverse complement strand
TTACCAATGCCATCATAGAGCGCAAGGGTGCTAAAACAGGTCTTATAACGACAAAAGGATTCGAGGATGTCCTCGAAATAGGAAGAGAGTTGAGGTACGATATATATGACATTTCTCTATCTATTCCAGAGCCACTAGTACCTAGAAATCTACGGATGGGCGTGGAAGAGCGATTAGATAAAGAAGGAAATGTATTTCAGGAATTGAACTTGAAAGAGCTGACCACTCGCGTCGACGAACTGGTCAATCAAGATGTAGAATCTATAGCGGTAAGTTTCTTACACTCATTTACCAATCCGGCACATGAAGAAGAAGTCGGCGCATATCTTAAGAAAAAACACCCACAGATACATGTAAGTCTTTCATCTGAAATTATGCCAGAGATACGAGAGTATGAGCGGACTTCTGCTACTGCCATGAATGCCTATGTACAACCGATAACAGATGAATATCTTAAGAAACTAGACGAGCAATTGAAGTCAATGGGTTTTTCTGGAAATGTTGACATCATGATCTCTAGTGGGAAGTTGACTACACTCGATGGTGCAAGAAAAACGCCTATCCAGCTGCTAGAAAGTGGTCCAGCTGGAGGAACAATGGCTGGTGTATTCTTCGGAGATTTAACAGAAGAAAATAATCTGCTTGCGTTCGACATGGGCGGCACCACAGCCAAAGCCTCCCTGATTACTGATCAAGAACCAGAGATTACGAATCAGTTCGAAGCAGCAAGGGTTATGAGGTTTAAGAAAGGGAGTGGTCTACCTGTAAGGATTCCTGTTATCGATATGATAGAAATAGGAGCTGGAGGTGGAAGCATAGCCAGAGTTAATGATCTAGGACTATTGACTGTAGGTCCAGACAGCGCGTCTTCACAACCTGGTCCTGCCTGTTATAATAGAGCAGGAGATTTTCCCACCGTAACCGATGCCGACTTAGTTCTAGGATTTCTTAATGCAGAATATTTTTTAGGTGGAACGATGACGCTCAGAAAGGATCTATCTGTAGCATCTATTAAAAAGCACATCGCCCAGCCACTAGGAATTTCTGTAGAAGAAGCCGCCATGGGCATTCATAGAATTGTCAATGAAAATATGGCCAATGCCGCCCGTGTACACATTTTAGAAAAAGGTTTAGATCCACGTGGATACAGTATGATTGCTTTCGGAGGTGCAGGTCCTGTACATGCATTCGGAGTAGCGCGACTATTGCGTGTGCCTAAAATGATCATACCTGTAGGCGCGGGCGTAACCTCTGCACTTGGTTTTCTTGTTTCACCTATTGCCAGCGAGCAGATAACAAGTTATGTCTGTAGAATTGATGAGATGGACTGGGACAGACTCAACCAGATGCTCCAGAAAATGGAAACTGATGGCTTAGATTTTTTAAAGCGTGCTTCGATCCAAAAAGAGAATGCAACCATCCAACGGATTGTTGATATCCGATATTCAGGTCAAGGCCATGAAATAACCATTTCTATTCCCAATGGAAAATTGAATGAAAAAGATATTCCTGAAATTGAAAAAAGATTTAAAGACGAATATGAATTGAGGTACAACCGTTCCATAATTAATATGCCCATGGAAGCAGTTACATGGAGGGTTGTCGTCAGCGGTCCTACGCCATCTATGATTCCTAATCAGATCAGGCAATCTTCTGGAAAGGATGCCTACAAGGGAACACGACCTGTATTCTTTTCAGAATTAGGCACCAGTGCTATAGATTGTCCCGTATACAATCGGTATTACCTGCAACCAGGAGAACGATTCAGTGGACCTGCAATTATAGAAGAGATGGAAAGTACAACTGTCATAGGTGCGAGTTGTGAAATCCATGTAGATGAATATCGTAACATCATTATAGAAATGAATTATTAAATAGACCATAGAATGCTAACTTTATATACATGTCAATAACGAAAACATACGACCCGATCACGCTGAGTATCCTCTGGGCAAGATTGATTTCTATTGTCGATGAAGCGGGTACTACCCTTCAACGTACTTCGTTTTCTACTGTAACAAGAGAAAGCAATGATTTCGCCGTGGTGCTTATGGATTCTTCAGGTCGGTCACTGGCTCAGTCAAGTATCAGTGTTCCTTCTTTTCTAGGTGTCTTACCCATGCTTACTCAGGCATTATTAAAAGATTATTTCCCGAGAGAAGACTGGCATGAAGGGGATGTAGTTATGACTAATGATCCATGGCTATGTGCTGGACACAAGCCCGATATAGGAATTGTTTCTCCCGTGTTCTTTCAGAAAAAATTGATAGGATTCATAGGAACTATTGCCCACTCCCCAGATATGGGTGGTGCGCTATGGGGAGCTGGAGCAAGGGATCTATATGAAGAAGGATTAATGGTTCCTCCTACTAAGTTGATTAATCAAGGTAAGCCTAACCATACCTTGTTCAACATTATCAGAGCCAATGTACGGGCTGCTGACCAGACCCTAGGAGATATAAGAGCACAGATAGCTGCTAATGATCAAGGCATAAAGTCTCTGACTAATTTGCTTTTAGAAAACGCGATGGACGAAATAGATACAATCGGAGAACAGATTATAAATGCTTCTGAGAAGGCTATGAGAGCAGCTATTGAGGCGGCACCCAATGGCCGTTATTTCTATGAGTACGAAGCAGACGGTGATGGCAAAAACGAACCCATTAAATTCGTTGCCAATGTTACGATAGATGGGGACGAAATCTTGGTTGATTATGAAGGCACTTCTGGCCCACACTCTCTGGGGATCAATGCCGTTCTCAATTATACGTATGCTTATACAGCTTACCCCATAAAGTGCACCTTCAGTCCAGATGTACCTAACAATGAGGGTGCATTCAGACCGATTAAAGTTACCGCACCTAAAGGATGTCTAGTTAATGCTCAACGTCCGGTTCCTCTCGGAGCTAGAAACATTACAGGCAATATGTTACATTCCGTGATTTTTGGCGCACTTGCTCAAGCAGTTCCTGACAAGGTACAAGCAGATTGTGGCAGTGCTTGCTGGTGTATTGTCCTCAATGGTTTTCATGATGACGGAAGAGAATTCGTAGAGTATTTTTTCCTTAACGGAGGATATGGAGCAAGGCCAGATCAAGATGGTGTTCATGTTTTAAGCTTCCCGACTAATGTCGCTAATGTACCGATTGAAGTATTAGAAAACGATACGCCCATTATGGTGACACGAAAATCACTTGCACCAGATTCTGGAGGCAATGGTCAGTACAGAGGAGGTCTAGGACAAGTCTTC
>CALIQO010000625.1 GCA_938044055.1 uncultured Saprospiraceae bacterium | reverse complement strand
AGATACCATCATTAAGATTATGATGGACATTTACCTTAATCCTGATACAACGGACTATATTAAACAAGCCTTGGATTCAATGGAGTATGCTCAGTTTCTTAAAGATTTCAGAGAAGTTGAAGGTTATGATTATTCTGAACTGGAGAATAAGGATCCTTTTATTCTATCCCTTAAAGACAGAAAGTCCACGGTCTACAATGAGGATAAAAAGTCTATCGTTGATGCTCACTTATATGGAATCGCACAATCTCTAAAAAAGAAAGTAGTGGGGCTTGAGAATATCCGAAATCAACTAGAGACATTTCGAAATAGCGGGATAAATAAAGCAAGGAAATTTAAAAAAGATTCCATTGCGAAATTTATGGAGTCGATGTATGAAGAGCGTTTACTTGAAGTTTATGAGAAAGGGAACCTTGAAGACATAGAAAGTATGACATATGGAATAGTGAACCCCTTGTTTATTAAAAGGAATATTGATATGAAGACAAGCCTGACTGGACTTATGGAAAAAGGTGAGTCCGTACTTGCAGCTGTCGGGGCAGCGCATCTCACTGGAAAATCTAATCTCATCAGTTTGCTAGAAGCTGAGGGATATAAGGTTAGCAAGGTTGCGGCAACTTATACAGGACTTGCAGATAATTATAAATTGGATGAAAACCTTGTTTCTTGGACAGAATTAGATGACCCAGCTTCTGGTGTTTATATGTATTTTCCAGGTTTCTATTCTGATTACTCTAGAAGTATTCCTAACATATTTGATACTGACGGACCACCTATAATGATGAATATCTACCTGCATACAGACCTATCTAGAGGGAGAAGTTATGGCCTTTTTTACAATGATTATCCTCCTGGTTATTATATCAATGGAAAAGAGGAAATGTATCAATCACTTGAGGAAGAAATTTTGTCTGAATCTATCAGGATATCAGATACTATGTTCATCAACCCACAAGGTTACGATGGAAAACTATATAAGGTATTGATGCAGAAAACTCAACCCGTGTACATGTGGGTTGTTATCAGAGGAAATCGCATCTATAAATTTATGTACCAATCAACAGAATTTGAAGATTCAGTTGCCTACGAAATTTTCAATAAAATCCGATTCGTTCCTTACAAGAGAGAATTGGTTGAAGTAGATTCTGCACTATTTCCTATACCATATATTGATACATTTTATATAGATGATGTGGATGATGACCTTACAACTTTTCTCAGAAGCGGTAAAACGTATTCAAGCATAAACCCTTCTTCAGGTGGAAGTTACACGATGATGCTGTTTGACGATGATCCATTTTTTCGGGTAGATACTGTAGAGAACTTCTTAGAGAGTTATGTCGATTTAATGATTGATTATAGCGATACGATAACATCTACCGAAATAAATGTTCAAGAAAAATCAATTATTGCTCATATAGCAAGTGAAAATGAAGGTTATAAAAAGATCATTTATGTAAAACTTCACAACCACCAATTCTTAAACGTATTGATTGCTGCTGATTCCTCAGAACTGAATTCAGGTATTCCGGAAGATTATTTAAGAAATACTCCATTCTATTCTTCTAAGGAAAATGTGGATTATAATAAAAGTAAATCTGAGGATATTATTGCCGCTCTAAGTTCTTCTGATTCATTAACTTATAATCGAGCAACAGGAGCTTTTGGTTATTATGCATTTGATTCAACAGACATGACAGCTCTTGTTTCATCTCTTGAGTATCACGGACAGAATGATACAATGTATGGCAGCCCTGGTGATTTGATAATGGATGAACTGAGCATCATCGAGAACAATAAGACATCAGAGCGATTAGCCATTATCTTTGATTCTGAAAAACTGACACCTTTCATCAAGGGAAGAATACTCACCCACTTTCTCAATAATGGTGATACAACATTATTTATAAAATTATTCACAACTGCAGAAGCTGGAACTTATGAGCCGACATATTATCACTATAACTTTTTTTCAAGTAATCCAGAGTATGGAGTAAAGTATCTTCCTGAATTAATATCTAATATTAAAGATCCTGAGGAACTGGATTATATCATAGATGTATGTAGCTTTTTAATGAAAAATGATACACTGGGATCGAAGGATAAAGTTTTATCTTATGACTCCTTATTGATACCAACTATTGATGAAAAATTGAATAACCGATTAAGTGTTTTAGAAGAAGAACAGATCGAATATTATGATCCGACTTTATGGTCGGTGGTCGGTTTTACAGAAGCGTATCCATCTTGTAATAAACTGCCATGGTTTCATAAATTGGACACGTTAAATGTAAATCCTTTTCTTTCAAGAAGAATAGATCTAGCCAAAATCAAGAATGGACTGCCTCTAGATCAGAATGAAATAGACTCTCTTATCCTTGACCCCAACTATGCTTTTACTTTTCTTTCCACATCAATTGAATACGACCAAGAGGATTTGATTCCGGATTCTCTTATGGAAGATAGAATGATTGAAAAAGTAAAATTGACTGAGTATCTTAAAGACAGTGAATTTATTGACATTGCTGAAATCGAGGATAAGGGATTGGTCTCCATAGGTGGAGAAGAACTGAGAGTCATCTATGTAACCGATAAATCAGATTCCTATTTCTATTATGGAATGGTTTCTAAGTGCAATTCTTCCCTTGATAATGTAACAGAACTGAAAGCTTACTTTCTATGGGACGATAAATCAGATAAGAGACCGTGGAAAGATAAACTTGAAGACGCTCTTGATGATTTCAAGGAATATGGGTATTGAAGAATAAAAAATAATTATTCCCAGTTTCTTATCCCTGCATTTCTGGTACCATCTCCTGTTAATTCATTGAGTTTATCGCCCAGCTTAGCCCTCATCTGATCTGCAAGTACGTTAATAGAGTCGAT
>CALIQO010000624.1 GCA_938044055.1 uncultured Saprospiraceae bacterium | reverse complement strand
GCTGGTTTCGCTTATATCTGCAGCATATCTAGGTAACAATTGATATCCATCGAGCAATGGCTCTTCCGTGTCAAATTGTCCACCTAGTCCTGTTACATTAAATGGTGCGGTAGGCGCAGCCATGGTCGATAATTCGTTGTCATTGTCGATACGCATGGTAATTGTCTGTCCACCTTCTGTCATCAAGTTAACGTTAAAAGATGATCCATCGCCACTCCATTCTGATTCATCTACGTAAGTCACATTAGGGAAAACAACCAATTCTGACTCTGTATCTTCACCTAATGCAGTTGATGTTCTTGCATCAACGAGTGTATTATCGCCACTTAGCAACGTTACTTCATCAGGATTAATCTGAGTAAGGCCTCGGAACTGACTTATCGTACCTTTTACTTCTATTTCATCGCCTTCAGCAACTGTATATCCTAAATCTCCATCATTATTAAAGAGACCGATTCCATTGCCCTCACCATCGATGATCGTAAATTGCAATCCAGATGGTCTGTAATTCGGTCCATACACGACCCCTGTGATGGCACAACTTATTCCCAATGAATCTGTAACTCCAGTAGCATCTACAGATGTAACATCAGCAATATTTCTCGCTGGAAACATTTCTACAAATGGTACATAAGGATCTATGTCTGCCATAGATCTAGGGAGCAATTGATACCCTTCATCGAATGGAGAATTCCCATCGAATTGACCACCGACACCAGTTACAGAAAAAGTACCTGTAGGATATTCTAAACTGAATAGATCGATGTCTGCATCTATTCTTACATCAAAGGTATCTGAACCGTTGGTCATATCGACATTGAATCCAGAAGTTCCTCCACCCCAGTCATCAGGGTTTATAAGCGTAAGATTTTCTATTCTCACGAGTTGTGATTCTGTATCTTCTGAAAGTCCAGTAACAACGGTAGCATCCATCAATTGTTCTCCACTGCTCAAAAGGACTACATCTGAAGCGGCAATCTGTGTCAATCCATTAAATTGACTTATCGCTCCGAACACACGTATCTTATCGCCTTCTGTAACTGTGTAATCGAAATTATCACTTCCACTAAAAACAGTAATTCCATCACCATTGTCATCGATGATAACCATGGTAAGACCGCTCGGTCTGTAATTAGGTGTATGCACTGTTCCTTCTAGGGAATATTCTTTATCTATGTTTATTGCTTCTCCGTTATCATTAATAGCGCTCGCTTCTGCAATGGTTGCGGCACAGAAAGAAGCTCCACCTGGATTAGCTAAAATTTCTACCCCTTCATAAGTTACATCTGTCGATGTTGTTGCTTCACCCCAATCTTCTGGAGATGGATTCTCAAGTGTGATGTCGCACAACACTATAGAAGCTCCAGTACCATCACCTCCCGGCCATGGGGATAAGTCTTCATATTCTACTATATCGATGGTATCACCACCAGCAGTAGTCAGAATAATTTTCTCTCCTCTGTTATCTAACCTTCCATCACTCCATTGAACTGATGAAACGCCTAGAATTCTTCTTAAGGCGGAACTGTCTTGTGAAACAATCATAAATGCACCAGCTGCTAACGTTCCTTCTTCAAAAACATGACTAACAGCATCTTTTAGAATCAATCCTCCTAAATTAGCGGTTTCAGTACCTTGATTATATATTTCGATGAACTCAAGGCTATCGGTCATACCTGGATCATTGTACATGATTTCTGTAATTGCCAGTTGAGGTCTTTCTTCTTCTAAAACAGTTACTGTACCTATCATTCCTACACCTACATGAGGATCACATTGATAATTATATACACCAGGAACAGAAAATGTAAATTCATAAGTGAATAACTCAGATGAAGGGCTTCCATTCATGAAACCAACTGGATTGTCAGGATAAGTAGCTTGCGATCCATTAACATTATGTCTTCCTCCGGTATTAACCCATCTCACAGTCTGTCCTTGATCTATGGTTATGTCACTCGGAATAAATTCTAGCCCTACTAACTCTACTATAACTTCATCACCACTATCTTCACAAGTAGCTGTATTATTGCTTCCTATAGTTGCAAGAACTTCTCTCTCATTGATGGTGACACTCGTACTTCCTGTCGATGCTTTCCAATTAGCTCCATCCGATGCATCAGCTGAAGCATCGCATAATTCTATGGATGCTCCTTCTCCATCGGTTCCTTCTGCAGAAGAGGGCCACGGGGCATTGTCATCGTATGTAAAACTTATCACTTCTGCAGCATTACCGTCTACCACAATTATTGATTCACCCCCATTACTTAATCCACCACTCTCCCATTCATCAGAAAGTGCAATACCTAGTGCAGTAAATAGCTTCAAGGTATCAACGCCTATTGTGAAGTACTCGCCTGCTCCTAACATTCTATCAGGAAAAGTATACGTTACTCCTTCTGTTACTTGATACCCATTTAAGTCAATGGCGTCAGAACCAGCATTATAAAATTCTAAATACTCTAGAGAATCTGTACCGGACTCTGGAGGATTATACATGATCTCAGTAAGAACTAACTGTCCATAAGAGACACTTAAAGCAAATAAGGTAAGTAAAAATGTAAATTTTAGTTTCATATCTTATTATTATAAAAAGAGTATCTCTTCTAGTTAAATAGAGATTCTCAAAAATTAAGAAATTATGGGATCTATAAATTGAAGTGCTTGTAACACTTTATTGATTCAAGTCTAAAGTTAAGAAAAAAAGGCCGCCATAATTACTATGACGACCCCTATTTTTTCAAGTACTTTTCTTGAATAGATTTAAAAACATATTATTATAAACATATGTCATTAAATGAATTCATGAATTAGAAGTATACTTTTAATCCTGTGTTCCATGTTCTACCAAAACCGAAGAAACCACCAGCTTGATCAAGTGTAGGAGCGTCATTAGCTTCCATTACGAATAACTTATCAAGAACATTATTCATGTTACCTCTTAACCTTACTCTGTATCCTGAAATTTCAGTTGTGTAAGAAAGACCAGCATCTAATACACCATATGATGGCAATCTCAATGCTTGTCTTGTAGCACTATTAGCATCAGTTCTATCTAAAGGATCAAAATTAGCGTAGTGATCTGCATTATATCTGTACCCAAGATCAACACCTAGTCCAAAATTAAATCTATAATCTGCACCGATGTACATCTGAGTCTGAGGCGCAGCCCCTACTCTTAGTCCATCTGCAAATATAGTAGTGCCAGAACTAATTATATTTTGGTCTTCATCAGAGAAAACAGCTGTAACATTGTTTCTCCACTTCCAATCATTGAATGAAGCTGATCCTTGAATACTTAATCCTCCAGTAACTTGTGCATCAAATTCAAGTTCTATGCCTTTATGTATTGCATCAAGACCTGTAACATTGGCAAAAATCAACATACCATCAACGAATGATGTAGGGTTAAAACTCTTATCTTTCCACTGTGTGTAGTAACCATTGATATTAACAGCAACATTTCCTGTTCTTACTCCATAACCAGCTTCAAGACCGATAACTTTCTCATTGGTTGCATCTCCATTAACGTCAACATTGTTAAATCTAGGGAAGACATCATCGAAGATAGGTGCTTTAGAATAATAACCAGTATTAACGAAGAAATTCATGTATTCGTTAATATTCAGATTAAATCCTGTTCTTAAGTTATATCCTAGGAAGTTAAACTTCTCAGAAACTTCATTTTCGCTTCCTATCTCATAGTTGAATCTATCCACTCTCTGGAAAGAAGTATTAGAAACTGAAGCGTTAAAGAAAGTAGTCCACTTACCTTTACTATGCTCTATTTCTGCGAAAGCTCCTTGCCATCCTACACGACCGTCGTTGTCATAATGGATTTTCCCTTCTTGTCCAGGATTGCCAAATAGTTTTCCATCTGTAGTTACTAGTTTTCCTTCTTCTCTGTCGAAAGTATCTCCATCTCCATTGATGTCTATAACATTAGACTGATCATTTACATCTCTTGCATCTAACCAAGCAGCAGTTCCTAAAAGATCTACTACTTTTCTGTAATGCAATCCTTCATAACTTCTTAAATCAACACCACCAGTTACGCTTACCTCATCTGATAAATCATAATCTATCTTAGAAAGTATACCTTGCCAGTTGTGCTCATTCATCGATGCACGCTTTATAATACCATCTCTTTCTCCAGAAATAAAACCTTGAGAAGTCTGGAATTTTCCAGCTGACGGGAAACCATCTATATTCTGTCCTCCTTGATTCCAAGCTTGGATATCACTTATTCTCTGGTAACCGTTTTCATCTCTGTATCCCCAAGGACCTCTGCCATTGATTGATCCACGATCTCCAGTTCCACCTCCTCTACCAAATGATAAGTAGGCAGATGTAGAAACGAACATATCTTCATTTATCGTCCAGTAATGATTCAATGCCATCTGAGGCTTATGGTAAAAATTCTCTCTCATATTGTAGAATTCTCCATCTACAATTCCAGCATCACCATTGTATCTTATGGTTCCTCTAGGCGCAACACTTAATCCTCCTACATCTACAGAATTATCAAAATCAGAAACCTTACTGTTTCTCACTATGTCTGCGAATGCAGCTCCTGTAGCAGAAGTACTCAGATATGTACTTAAGTCTTCTCTGAAAGTTCTCTGACCATGTTTCTGTGGAGCACCGATTGCAGTAAATACAAGCTGGTGATTATTACCGAATTCCTTAGCTATTGAAGCAAAGTAAGACCATGCATCTATGTAAGTACCATTGATGTAACCATCTCCTACTGTTCTTGAACCACTGAAAGTAGCCGCAAATCCATTATCCATTCTTCCCGTAGAAAGGGTTAAACCTGCTTTAAGGAAACCATCGTTTCCAACTGTTGCGAATGCAGAACCACCTCTATTCTGATCTGTCGTTCTGGTAACAATGTTGACAGTCCCACCTACAGAAGAGATTGCAAGTTTGGAAGCTCCTAATCCTCTCTGAATCTGCATGGTTCTCGTAACGTCTGATAAACCAGCCCAGTTACTCCAGTAGACCCATCCATTCTCCATATCATTAACAGGAATACCATTAATGAGTACAGCAGCA
>CALIQO010000623.1 GCA_938044055.1 uncultured Saprospiraceae bacterium | reverse complement strand
ATTAGAGGGATCGGCGTTGACAGAATAAGAACAACGTATATAGATCCTTCTTCGGATTATCAGCAAATTTTAACCACACACTCACTTAAAAAAAGTTGTGCCCCTTGAGGGGCTTACGGGGTGGAACTTCTATGGAGCAAGTCAGATAGAAAGAAGCAATAACTGTAGGATAAATTCTTTTCTTAAAAAAGGAAGAATGTTTATCTCTATGCCTACTATTAAAAACACTCAACCGATAAGGTAAAAACCTTTTCTTTTCGATCCCCTTGTTCTTTTACTATCGGCCTATCAAATAAATGAAGCAAGTTGTTGCCCGCTAAATCTTCAAGTGTGGTTTCTACATTAATGGTATAAGAACCCTTGATCCATTTTTCATGTGGAGTAAAAATAATACGCATTGTCTCCCCATGAAAATTTATATCCCCTTCTACTTGCTGGCCATTAAGTGTCACATAGAAAGCATCAGATAAACTTCCGAAATCAAGTTGCTCTCCCACTTTTATTTCAAGAGGGCTTAAACTTCCAGCTTCTAAGGATTTTATCTGCCATTGTGATAAAGTTGGTTTTTTTCTATCAGCTTCCACTGTTGTAAAAGTATGATTAACAGATGCCTTAATGGGCATTCCATCAGCATCTTTCAGGTTGCCATCAATGCGTAATGTATATTCTTTGGATGAATCAAATACACTTCCTAGATGCCTATTGGGGCCTAGCAATTGCTTCTGTCGGCCTGGCTCTACCCAGACTGTAAGCAAGGTGCCATCTGGCGATAGTAAAGGAGCATCAAGATGTAAAATGGATCTATCTATGGCATTCCCTTCATTATCTAAAAAATCAATGCGGTCATAAATCTTAATGGGGTTTACCGGTTTAGAAAATCGGATATACCATTTTAATATATTAGAAGGAACTTGCTTAACTGAGGGATAAACTGCCACAATCTGAATAGGTTCTTGAGCTGGTGGTTGTGAAATTTCAGAGACGAAAACCTTATCATCGCATACGATGGTATAGAGCGTATTAAAATCGAAGGGTACCAAGGGAGTAAATGTGGTATAAGCACTGTCTGAATCCGTTGTACCTACAATCCCAGAAGTTGTCTGCAATCGATTGTAACCAGTTATTTCCCCTCTTATGATTTTAAAATTCGAACTGAAATAAGAATTAGGAATGTTGAGATGGGCCGAGTTGAATGTAAAATTTTCTGGAAGTTGCTGACCAGCGACTTCCAGAAAATTCATTAAAACAATAAGATGCAAAAATATGTATCTCAATCTTTCGATTTAGAAATTATAACCATCTACTATTCCCCGTCTTAAGAGATAAAACTCCGTTTGTGTCACGTTGAATCATAACGAAAGTTGATTCATTGAGTTTATCCAATTGCTGCACATTAACGAAAGGAAGATTGATGAAATCTATACCTGCAGTGCCTGCTCTTTCAACAACTTTTTCAGAAAGAGAATCTCCGAAATTTTCTATATCAGATACTTTTATTTTCATGACAGCTCGATTGGAGTTAGCCATTAAAACATAACGTTCTCCTTCTTTTTCCATCTCTATAATATCAAGCGGTGTGTTCCAGTTTCCTAATTCTGCAACAGTACGGCCTTTCGTATGCTCGCCATCTTTCATCCCATCTACTGGAAAAACAACAAGTGGTGTGCAAGTATAACTTGCTAGAATGTGTTCCTTGTTATTAATGGTAATAGGCGTAAATGTCTTAATGGGAGAATTTGTTTCAAATTTTCCATGCGCGGCATGGTAAATTTCTAATGAGCTCTGCATAGCCTCTTCATTGAAAGGGAATGATATGGCCCTGAAAGTTGACGAAAATTCAGCATTACTTAGACCCGTCACCATAATTTTACCATCGGTATATCTCAAGTCAGAGATAGCCCACTTTCTTAAAGATCTACCACGTCTATCTACAGCTTCAGCGGAAACTGCATTTTTTAGATCAGTCTTAGAGTAGCTTACTTGATCTATACTTATCGGTTCCAGCGTGTTGTTGTTAACCAGAAACAATAGTGATCTTCCTGAGCTATGACCTACAGCAATATATACATTTTCAGTAATAGGATCCACAGCCATATCGATTACCTGGAATTGATCAGCAGTAGTTCCTAGAATACTGCTTAATTGACTTTCTAAATCCTGGATAGCCATTTTTTCATTAACTGCTTTCGCTTGATTAGATAAGTCTATGGCAACCACTTGAGCAGCTTCACTGTCTCCTACGAACAAGATGCTTTCAGGACCAAAAGCTAGGGCATGCATGCTCTCAATTTCGGGATCGCCTAATATGAAATTTTCTGTAAAATTACTTGACCATAATGCAGACGAGGTCAATAAGAAAGCCAGTAAAAATGTTCCTAATTGCTTCATGATTTTTTTTTGTGAATTAAAATATAAATGAAAAAAGGGATTACACTATCAGTTCCAATTAAAATAAGACAATTCGCGCCTCATTAAGTTTAACCCAGATCTTATAAATATATCAGAAAAACCGATCGCATCTTCCCTGACATTACGCTGTTGCATTCTTGATTACAAGAAGGTCCTATCCTTTTATCTCAATTCATTATCTTTCCACCCTGATGTAAATTATGGAAAACACTTATACAGAAAAGGACATAGTAGATTACTACGATCAGACCGAGGTGCATTATAAGGCAGCCTGGAAACTGGATGAGGTTAAGGCTATGCATTATGGATTTTGGGATAAGAACATAAAGACATTTGCGGAAGCGTTACTCAGAATGAATGATGAGATGATGCAGGTCGCTGGAATAGAAGCAGGCATGACTGTACTGGATGCCGGATGTGGGGTAGGCGGAAGTGTGATCCATCTGGCGAAGCGCTTAGAAGTAGAAGCGACTGGTATAACCCTCAGTGGAAAGCAAGTGGGATCGGCTATGAAGAATGCTGCTGAAGAGAATCTCATCGGAAGTACCCATTTCTTAGAGATGAATGCATGTAAGACTACCTTCCCAGACGATTCCTTCGATGTAGTCTGGGGATTAGAAAGCTTTATACATATAGAGGATAAGCAATCATTGTTTGCAGAAGCGTATAGAATCCTGAAACCAGGCGGTTGTTTAGTGGTAGGGGATTACTTTATGAAAGAAGGAAAAGTTTCTGACAATCAATACAAGCGATTGATGAAGTGGCTCAATCGATGGGCGATAGGAGACATCATATCTACCTCAGCTTATATCCAGAAGGCGGAAGCTGCTGGTTTAAAAAACGAGGTAGATAGAAACGTTACAAACAATATCCGCAAGTCGAGCTGGAGGATGTTTTACGGTTCGCTTTATCTATCGGTTATTTCTTTTTTCTATAGGTTGTATAATCCTCGGGTGAGGTCATATGCGGACAATCACTGGAAGGCTATGTGGCATCAATACATTGCGCTCAGAAAAGAATTGTGGACGTATAGGATACAGAGATATCGGAAAGTGAATTAGTATTTCGCTCTAGGCAAATGTTTTTTCATAGTTGCTACAATCCTAATTGCAATACATGAAATTGTCATTCATAATATGTCAGAATGTGTACTTAATATTGTCAATCATTTCGATTGAATTTATCCAGAAGAAATAAAGTGTTATTTTTGCGGTCAAATTAAAATACCAATAGCGTGGCTAAAACAAGGAAAGAAAAAGACAGCATAGGAACTATCGCCGTTCCTGCAGATGCATACTGGGCAGCACAGACTCAGAGATCTACTCAGAATTTTAAAATAGGAGAGCAGAGAATGCCGATTGAGGTGATCAGAGCATTTGCGATTCTGAAAAGAGCAGCAGCAGAAACCAATGCTGAATTGAAAGTGCTTCCAAAGGTAAAGGCTAAGTTGATAGCCACAGTCTGTGATGAAATTTTACAAGGTAGTCTTGATGATCAGTTTCCTCTAGTGGTATGGCAGACGGGTTCAGGGACTCAATCCAATATGAACGTAAACGAAGTTATTGCGAATCGTGGACATGTTGTCCGTGGAGGAAAATTGACCGATGCTAAAAAATATCTTCATCCTAATGATGATGTCAATAAGTCCCAGTCTTCTAATGATACCTTCCCAACGGCCATGCATATTTCTGCGTACCAATCCTTGGTGCATGATGTAATTCCTGCCATGGAATTATTGAGAGATACATTGAAAGAAAAATCAACAGCTTACATGGATGTTGTGAAAATCGGTAGAACGCATTTCATGGATGCTACACCGATTACGCTAGGTCAGGAGTTGTCAGGATATGTATCCCAAATTGATCATGGAATTGTTGCGGTTAAAAATACGCTGAAGCACTTGAGTGAATTGGCTCTTGGAGGAACTGCCGTAGGAACAGGATTGAATACACCTAAAGGATATGCCCGTAAAGTGGCTAAGCGCATCAAGGAACTAACTGGACTTCCATTCGTGACGGGGAAAAATAAATTCGAAGGACTGGCAGCACACGATGCCATCGTTGAGGCGCACGGTGCGTTGAAAACAGTTGCTGTTTCTCTTATGAAGATAGGCAACGACATCCGTATGCTTGCTTCTGGACCGAGAACCGGAATAGGAGAAATTTCTATTCCTGCTAATGAACCTGGTTCTTCCATTATGCCAGGCAAGGTTAATCCTACGCAGTCAGAAGCATTGACCATGGCGATGGCTCAAGTTATGGGCAACGATGTTTCCATCAATATCGGAGGTATGAATGGGCACTTCGAGTTGAATGTTTTTAAGCCTATGATGATTTATAATTTTCTGATGTCTGCAAGATTAATTGCCGATTCATGTCGCTCATTCAATGATAATTGTGCAGCAGGTATCCAGCCTAATCTTCCACGCATCCAGCAGAACCTCAATAATTCTCTGATGCTGGTCACCGCCTTGAATACCAAGATTGGTTACGACAAGGCGGCAACCATTGCTAAAAAAGCGCATAAGGAAGGAACAACCCTTAAGGCAGCGGCTCTTAAGTTGAAGTTTCTTACAGAAGAAGAATACGATGCATGGGTTAGGCCTGAGGATATGATCGGGTGATATCCGTCTTTATCTCTGTAAACATACTATAAATCACTATTCAACAGGAATACAGAAATCCACGATGAATTTTTTCTCAGGATGGGTATTGTAATCGTTGTGGTATAATTCGTACGGATCTTGTTCCGCTTTCTTATAGCCATTATCATTCATCCAGATGAAAAGCCCTGTCCATGATTTTTCGAATTCGTGAATTCCGATTTCGAATCTTCCGACAATACACCTTGCGGCATCTATAGATTTCATCCAGATCTCTCCAGATGGATCGGCTGGCTGATTTAGAACGATACACGCACTCATTCTTACATTGTGGGCTTCTGTAACTTTAAAGCTGTCGTGATAGACGGTAGCCATCCTCGTATCCTTGTCTATCCGACCTAGCGGTGTAGCCCACTGTATTATTTTGCCATAGGCTGCGGGAACATTCTCTGGTCCCATTACGGAAATGTAGGCTACATTCATTTCTGGCATGTTCTTAATTTCAATACTTGCATTCATTGTTATCCATTTTTTATGTTCTTCAATAATGCAAATGTATTTCTCAAGGGTAGGATAGGCTTGACCATTCTTGCTATGAAGTTGGCGAATCTTGCTAAACTTATGTAAATTCTGATTTCGGAATTCAGTGGGACTGACTTCATAGAACTTCTTAAATGTTCTAGAGAACGAAGAGATGTCTTGAAATCCGAACTTAGAAAAAATATCAGCAATGGGGTCATCGGTATGGATGAGTTGCAAGGCTGATCCTTCTATTCTGCGACGCGTTATATATTTAAGTAAAGTTTCTCCTGCTATCAACTTAAACAATCTATGGAAGTAGAACGGAGATACGAGAGCTATGCTTGCAATCTTCTCAAGACTTAAATCTGAATCTAAGTTATCGTCTATGTACTGGTATACTTGTGTGACACGGAGCTTATGTTCTTCTTTGATGTTGTGCATTTATAAATCTACATTAAATGCTTTTATTTAGAATATGCTTCGTAAGTGTAATCGGATCTCTTAAATAGAATGTTGCCTTCAGTATCTGTTCTGTATCCCGTGCGTTTCTGGTTCCATAATATTCCATCATGGGAAGTATAGGTGTCATTGGTTATTAAGGAATACGATCCGTTGTGGTCTACAAGATTCCCTACACACCTGCTTGTTTCTGGATCAAAGTAATACCACCATGGATGATTTTCTTTTCCTTCTTCTTCATAGACGGCCTTTACTACTTCCACTGCTTGTCCATTAAATAAGGTGTCAATCCCTTCATATGATAAAGTAACGCCTGGATCCATCAACTTAAACGGTTGCGCAAGAACATAGATGGAAGAATAAATCAATCCGGTGTCTGCTGATGTAGGAATTGCCTCCTTTCCTGTTATGGTCTTCATATAAGTGCTTCCATCATAGACTAGAACGATACTATCGTAGCTTGTAATGGTATTCTTATAGACGGGGTGGAAAGTTGTAGAATGAACTTGTCTTATGTCACGTTCTACATTTCCTTCTTCATCATAC
>CALIQO010000622.1 GCA_938044055.1 uncultured Saprospiraceae bacterium | reverse complement strand
TTCCCATTCTTTCGATAGCTGTATATCGGCCATCTTGATTAATAGAAAAATAAATTCCTTCATCTTGGGATCTAGCCTCTTCTTCATTTGCACTAAAATATAAATTACCATTCTCCGAGGATATCATATCAATTATTGAGTGGTCTATAAATAATTCGTCCGCAGGAATGGGATTCCCCCAACCACTTTCATTTTTTTTAATGTACCATTGATGGGAACCTGAAGTTTCATTACCAACTTTTAATGGTCTTTGACTACTAAAAAAAAGTATATCTCCTTTGGGATTTAGGCGAGTTCGATTATCTGAATATTCTTTGTTCGAGGAAAATTTTGCTACTTCTGGTTTTGACCACTTACCATCAATTAATCTCATAGTATAAATTCTATTTTTTCCTTTTGGTTCTCTGCGTATGAAAAACAACTCGGTCATATCCGAATTAAAAGTGATCGAAGATTCATGGGCGTGTTCTGTTGAAATAATTCCTGATCCAAAAGTTAAGGAGGAGTCAATTGGAATTTGATTGTCCCGCAAAGTAAGATTTGACCTTTCACTTACTTTGCTACAAGAGCTAATATTAAGTAAAAACGTTAAAATAAGAAATCTTTTTAGGTGCTTCATACTTCAGTTTTCATTGATAATAATTTTCAGTTTGTACGTATCTGATGAAAGAGGATTCTTTTATAATGTATCGAATTACCCGCCCTGTCTGATTTAATATAGATTGATAAGATAAGTCTTTTTACTTTTTCACCAAACTTCATATTATTCGACTTTAACATTTTTTAATTATGTTCAGCAGATTATTTTCATCTGATTTTTGTATCCATAATATACACAATTATGTATTCAAAATTTTCCTGATCGTTTCGACATCTACTTTTAGGCTTTCAAGTATGAATTTAGCATGTAATGGTCTGATTGATTTTAACTTATCGAAGTCTTCAAGCAATTCAGTTTGTAGTAAACGTTCACGTATTGTCATTCCTTCAAAGCTAGATTTTTTCGTCACTTTCTGATTAACTTTCTTTTGAAGTTCGAACCATTCTAATTGACTCTTTATTCGGACTATAATTGCACTATCAGCGTCATTGTAAATATCTCTTAATTGAAACTGTTGGCTTGGAGGATGAAGATTCTCCCTGAATTCATTGATTTTTAAATTGAATAATGCCTGACCAAATCTTTGTTCTGGATTATTTTCCAGATAATCTTGAATCAGGTTGATCAATATTTTGTGTTCTTTTTTCATAAATAAATAATCATTCGTACAAATTGGTTTGTATTGGGGAGCGGTCCCTTATTAAGTATTATCGAAAAATCATTGTTGTGGTCGTCCTTCATTTCTTTAGTCATAATTGTTTCCCATTTATATCCCCACAATCAATTTCTTTATCGTTAATTCTATAAGTTAATTTTTGCTTATCAATTTTTAGTTCAGTTCTCAAAGTACCCTCTACTCCTTTATTAAAAAGAGTGAGGACATAAAACGTGTAATTGTTTTTTGGGTTTATATTTTTGATCAATTTCCCTTGATTGTTACTATCGTGATTTAAATATCCATCAACATCAAGGCCATAATTGAAAAGCGCTTCCTTATCGATCGTCATGCTATCCGAAGGAATAAATATTTTAAAGAACCTGCCAGGTGAAGAGAAAAGCTGGTAAGCGTCTTCAGAAAACTCTATGCTAAACTCAAAAGGATTTTCTGTTTCATTAGTGATGCGTGTCCAAAACACCGCATAAATGTATTCTTTAACTATATATTGGGGTTGCCAAATTATTTCATTGCTAAGGTAACCAACCCTTTAGGAGGTGATTTAGTTTAGAAGGCTTTGTAAGCCTTGATTATTCATCGGGAGGACTTAAACTCAGAGAAGATGGGTCTCTACTCAGTAAATTACTTGTACAATAGCTGTTTTTTATTGGCCTCTAGTACTTTTGGGTGAGGAATAGAAGTTCCATTCCCCTTAACTTTGGGAGGGTCCAATTCAAAGGTTCATGTAACTCCATCTGATAAACTTAGAAACCATATGAAAAATCTATACAAAATATTTTATACCTTCCTTCTAATCATTTTTATTTGCTCACTTGCCATAGGTCAGGAAAATACAGCTATTCTTTGCGCTGATGGAATAGACAATGACGGAGATGGATTTGCTGATTGTGATGATACAGAATGTATTACTCTTCCAAACCTAGGCTGTACAACATGTTTCAGCGACGGATTATCATTTGCTGACTCTGTTCTTTATTATTTTAACACCTGTAGCAATAATACGCAGACCGATTCAAGTAAGGCCATAGGAGTAAGTGATCATGAAGATGGAAATATAGGTTATGTCTCCTTGGGTAATGAAGGCGTACTTATTCTAGAATTCAAGAACAACGTCTTAACGAATTCCGGCGATGCAGCTGCTGACTTATGGATTTTCGAGGTAGGTGATTTGGTAGAATCAACATTTATTGAACTCAAACCTAAAGACAGCAACACATTAGCTATTTTAGTCAATGAAGGTGTTACCGACAGTGACGGAGATGGCTACTACGATTTTGGAGCTGTAGCAGGTGCAACCGCTTCCATCGATATAGATAATTTCTTATCACTTCCATATACTCCAGGTAGCTTATTATTTGGAGAAGTAAAATTAACGGATGCTCCTGGCAATTGCAGTACGAGCACGCCTGGTGCTGATATTGATGCTGTTTGTGCTCTTTCATCTGCAACCATAAATCCACAAGAAGTTAGTGCCATAGATTGCTCAGATGGCATTGATAATGATGGTGATGGTTTGATAGATTGTGACGATACAGGATGCCAAGCCCTTCCAAATGATGGTTGTACTACTTGCTTGGGAGATGGTATTTCATTCGCTGACAAGGTGAATTATTATGAAAATACTTGCCCTGACAATCAATACACAAATAGCTCATTTGCCTTGGGAGTGAGCGATTATTCAGAAGATTTTACTTCATTTGTTTCTTTGGGAGAAGGTGGAGTCCTCATACTTGATTTCGAGAATAACATCCTAACTAATTCTGGAACTAGTGATGCGGATCTTTGGGTCTTCGAAGTCGGTGATTTTGTAGAGTCTACGAATATAGAACTTTTACCACTAGATGCAGCTACGATTACAATATTAAATAATGAGGGGATTACAGATGGAGATAATGATAATTATTATGATTTCGGAAGTATTCAAGGTTCAACAAGGGCCTTAGATATAGATGGTTTTCTCAGTGTTTCATATGGAGTTGGCAGTCTACAGTTCACCAGCATAAAACTCACCGATGTTCCCACAACTTGCGGTTCAGAAAATTCACCTGGAGCTGATATTGATGCAGTATGTGCACTCACCTCTATAAGTACACTACCTATTGAACTGTTGTCATTCACGCTACATCAGGATAATGAAAATACAGTTGAACTGCTATGGACCACTAGTAAAGAAATCGATAATGAACACTTTGTAATAGAAAGCTCAGAGGATGGCGTATTATTTGAGGAAATAGGAATTATTTCTGGAGCTGGAAATAGTAATATACTCAATTATTATCGATTTATTGACAGAAATCCACACCATGACATCTCCTATTATCGGCTGAAGCAAGTTGATTTTAATGGTTCATATTCTTTAAGCGATATTAAGACCATTAAGTTAAGTGACAAATCGACGCACATTAACATTTCACCTAATCCATTCTTGGAAACAATATTTATAGAAAGCGATGAAAAAATAATAAATATTGGGGTGTTTAATCTCCAGGGAGAGCTAATGACAGACTTGGATTTAAATGATAAGGATGCCTACAATTTAAGTGGCCTGGCTATGGGTGTCTATTACATCCTGGTGCAGTCCTCACATCAAGTTACAACAAAAACCATTGTTAAATTATAAAAATATCAGCATGCTACTTTCTACTCGAATTACATTGATTCTAAGTTTCGTAATATTCTCTTTCTCCATTCTTCAAGCTGCAAAATTCGAATGGATCGGTGGAAGTGGAGAATACGACAATCCTGCTATGTGGGACCAGAATGCGATTCCTTCATCTAATGATGATGTGTTCATCAATATTAGCAATATTACGGTCACTTTCCCTGAAGGAGGAACGTTCTATGCTGGAACATTTAATGTGGGAATGAAGTGTGAACTGTTTATGAAGGGCAATAGCGGGAGTGAGAACAATTTTTTCATTTATGGGGATATCAATATCCATGCAAATGCTTATTTAAGCTATGTAAATGAGCCCACTCAACCTAACCCTGCAACATATAATGCACAATTTAATAAATGGAACCTTACGAGTGCTGGGAATTTCAATCTAACAACTAACAATGTTGCCATTGGATTTTTGTTGATTGATCATGAAAATGCTGATGTGAAATTGCTATCAGCATTAACCATTATAGATGACTTTAGAATCAGTAACGGAACTTTTATTTCGAATGGGAATGATATAAATGCAAATGAAATTTATGTCAGAAATTATTGCACAGCTGGGCCCACATGCCCTTCAATTACACTTAATCTCAATACTTCCACTATTAATTGCAGCAGCAGATTTATAATTTACAATCATGACGCTCCTGTCACAGTTCAAGGGGCATTTACGCTTAACACCACAATTCTTGATGCAGGCTTAAATATCAATTATGAAAATATAACGATTTCAGAAAATCAGATCGGTAATGGATTCATTAATGCGTATGATAATACAATACAAAACTTAACCATTGATATTTCCAAAAAGGCCATCTTAAAAGGAAGAGCAGTGATCAATGGAAGCATTGATATTACTCAAGAATCAAGCATAATACAATTTAATAAGTATCCTGTTTTTCCTACAACTGAATGGAAAATAGAGGGCAGCATAACGTTGCCATCATCTGGATTTTGTACGAATCATATATCATTTATTAACAACACTGAGGGTGACTTTAATTTTTCTCGAAATAGTGGCAGTATCATTTTTGATAATGCCTTTATTAAAGATATTGGAACGGTGGGAGGGGGCACTTTTGTTGCTCTTAATTCTGTTGTTCATGGAAGCGTGGCAGATTGGTCAATTGTTAATCCAGCGCCTTCAAAAGATTATTATTGGGTAGGCGGGTCAGGTGAATGGCTAGAGCCAGGTAATTGGGCGAAAACTTCGGGTGGTAGCCCAGTAAATTGTATCCCAGGGATTAGTGACAATGTTTACTTTGATAAATTTTCATTTTCTGCTGACAATCAAACGGTAGAGATCCATGAAGGTCAATCAAATCAATGCTTAAACTTCAGTATCCCTTCCCTTTCTCATATTCCGACTTTTGAATTCCTGGGTAGGGTTGGATTTGATAATGAACTCATTGTTGCTGGATCAGTGGATATCAATGCAAGTGCTAATTTTATTGGAAATGATGGTTTTCTAACTTTTAAAGGTGATGCTTCAGGCAGCACAATATCTTCCTATTCGGGCGTCGTTTTGCCGAATCTAAGGTTTGATAATGCTGAAAAAACTTGGACATTTTTAAGCAATGTAGAAGCGATAGATCTATTATTTACGACTGGTACCTTAAACACCAATTCTAGAGACCTAATTATACAACATTTTACGACTGAAGGTAATGGTGCCCGAACTCTACTACTTGGCAACTCTACTTTAAGTGTAATTGACAAAATTGATCTTGGCAACACCCTAGAAGAAGAGATGGTCATCGATCCAGGAAATAGCATTATAGAATGCGAGAGAATAGAATCCTATGGAGGTAGTTTTAATGTATTAAAAGTAGGTGATTTCAATTCTAATATTTATGGGAAGACGGATATAAGTAAGCTAATCCAAGGTAGCGGAGATATTAGGATGTACAGTGATACCTTAAGTATAGATTCATTGATATTTTCTCAAGATCTGTCAGACTTTATTTTTCAATCTCCTGGAATCCTTAATATTCTTTCAGGACTAGAAAGTGTTGCTCCGGGAATAAATCCGCCCAGAATTTTATCTGCATCTGGTTCACAAGCTATAATTTTACACCCCAAGCCAAATTTATGTGTCATGGGACCTTTAGAGTTGAGAGATGTAAATGCAAATCTCCATGGCTTAATGAATGCTCCACAAGGAATCGATCTAGGGAATAATACTAATATTAGTTTTAACAATTCAGGATATAGCGATAAATTGTATTGGAGAGGTGGTTCAGGGGTTTTCACAGATCTAAAGAACTGGGCTAACGTTTCCGGGGGATGTCCCACCGAATATGCTTCTTCTTTAAGCTCCGTTCCGAATTTATATTTCGACAACCGCAGTACCATAGAAACAGATGTTATTACACACAATGAGTATGGAGTCTTTCAGAAACTTAATTTTCTGCCTTTTGACGATATTATAAAAGTTGAGTTGGTTGAAAATTTACTTTTCAGATCGTTAGACATTATAGGAGGCAGTGTAAAATTCAACAAAACTAGCAACGCTCTTCTAAGATCAAATTCATTCGTGCAAATTCGAAATGGAGGTTCTCTATTTCTTGCTGACTTACTATTAAGAATAGGTACATTCCCTGGAACGTACAGTGAAAAAACGCTCTTGGTCGAGAAGTTTTCCTCATTAAACTTGGATAATTCTTCAATTCATTTCCTAGGAACGTCATTTAGCGGAGCTGCGACATTAGAAATCAACCCTCTTGCTTCAACTACTTTTATAGATTCTGAAATAATCATTTATAATTCTTTTCAAACTAACATCAATAATGATATGCACTTATATTTTGGAGGGCATACGATAGGGAATCTCTATTTTGATAATCAATATGGTTCAACCCATCAAATAAATATTTACGAGGATGTACAAGTAGATGAAATAGTACATAACTATGGGGAGTTGAAGATTAAAAATGGTGCAAAAGTAACTATCTATTAAGTATCTTAAAAACTCAATATATATGGTAAGAAGTACTTTTTTGATCCTGTCAGTCATTTTATTAAGCGGTGTATCAAACCTAGCAAATGATTTTAATCGCTCGATTAGCAGTAAATGCAACTTTGAAACTAACACAACTTATTTCATCACTACTTGGAAAACAAACAATACTGGAACATCTAATTCCACTTCCATTTCTATTCCTACGAATCCTGCATATACCTACAACTATGATGTCGATTGGGACAATGATGGCATCATCGATACGATGGGCATTACAGAAGACTTCAACTATGATTTCGGAATTGCAGGGACATATATAGTAGGTATTCAAGGGAATTTCCCCTCCATATATTTTAACAATTCTGGTGATAAAGCAAAAATATTAGATATTGTCCAATGGGGAAATATCGGATGGCAAAGTATGGAAAATGCTTTTTATGGTTGTTCTAACCTTAATAGTAGTGCGACTGATATCCCTAATCTATCTTCTGTCACCAGCATGAAGTCAATGTTTCGTGTAACTTCCACCTTCAATGCCGATATCTCTTCATCCCCAAACCAAATATTCCCATCTCAATCTTCTTCGATTGCAAAAACGGCATGAAAGCTTTCATTTTTACTAACATATTGGCCTGTATATGGGCCAATTTCATCTGCCTTATCCATAAATAATTGCGGATGCCAATTCAAATAAAACTGATGATTGCTTGGCAAGTGTTCTTTTTTTGTCGTATACGCTTTAATCGTTGGGGTTCTTAAGTGCGTAGCAATTCGATGATGATTATAAAATAT
>CALIQO010000621.1 GCA_938044055.1 uncultured Saprospiraceae bacterium | reverse complement strand
AATTAGATTCAATAATACATAAAAGCTTATTAAATATTCACTCATCCACTTTTACCAGACCCATTTTTGACAAATTCTTATCGCGCTTCCTTTTCAACATCTTTAACTTCCTTTCGTGCTTCTTTTTCTACCTCTTTAGCTTCCTTTCGTGCTTCTCTTTCTGCCTCTTTAGATGATTTCATATCCCTTACCCAGTCAGGCTGCCCGTTATTAAGACTGGATTTTCTTTCTTCTACATATTGACTTAATTCGTCCAGTCGATCTTGAGCTTTAGAAATATTAGCTTCTCTTTTAGTGATTGCTGCTTCCGATAGTTGATCTCTCTGGCTTTCTAGTTTTTCTTTCGCTTCGTCTATTTTAATCTGTAGGCGTGTGATTCTATCTGCTTGATTTTTTAAAGCAGTTTCTGTTTTAATTACAGCTTTCGTTTTGGCTTCATCGGTTTCATTCGGTGCTTGTCCCAGTAGTGCTCCTTGAGATACTAAACTTAGGATAAGAAATATGGTCATCATTATTGTTCGTAACATAATCTTATTTATTTTATTGTTCTTTTAATAAGGCATCGATTTCAGCTTCTACAGCAGACGTTTTCAATGCGATGGAATCTACAACGTTATTTACCTTTTCTTCATATTCATTAATCTCTTGAACGGTAGGTTCTGGAATAGATTTTTCTGACTTACATGCGTAGATGAAACATGCAGTCAGCAGTATTGCCATGATTTTTTTCATTTTTTCATTGTTTATATTGTTAAGACGAAAGAATGGTGTAGATGTCATCTTATTAACACATGTTTAAATCATATTATTTTTCTCATGAAAAAGAAAAATAGGCAATAATCTTATTCTGGAGGGAAATTTATCTTGACTACTTCAGTATGATTTCTTGGATTTTCAGAGAGAAAGATTCTACTTTTTTATTGCCTATAAGGATAGCAATTTCAGACAAGGTTGTGGCATCATATTTTGGTATTCCTAACCGACGACCTCTGAATTGTGGCTTCATCTCTGTAAGAGGGATAACAATTTCTTCCCAGCCTTCAGTGGTCTGGAAATCATAAACATAAGAATGATAGTCTCGCCTACTAGATTTTATTCGGAACTGATATTTCTTGCCGTCGCCATTTACTTTTAGGATAGCATAAGTATACCCAGATATATCTTGCCCTCTAATTGTCTTCCTGATGGAAGAGAATCCACCGTTGTTGTCTAGGGATATGTCTCCTGAATAGGTAGCATATCCTTGCGCAGTATGATTTAAGTAGCCTTGTGATAATCCACCCATAACTCCATCGTCTACTATGTACCAGGAATCTAGTTCTTCCGCTTCCGCAAATGAGGATATGACCATGGGATCAGAGGTAAGTAAAATGTACAGAGTTAATAGTATCCACATACATTACTAACTATCCTTAAGGAAAAAAGTTTCGAAAGTTCAACTACCCTTTAAAATCATAGGTTACTGTTTAATATCTAGATTTGCCAGATAAGAAACTCAAGGTTTTATCCTTACTTCCTTATTCTTAAGGACCTTTCATGTAACTCGGAACAATATTTGCCTCTGAGCAGTAGACCAACAACTGACAAGCATGACAGAAACGAGTATCAATGCCCGAGCTTTTGATTTTTCTCAGAAATTGATCAAGGTATACCTCGGAATGGAAGAGAAACAGAGATCCTATATACTCTCACAGAAATTGCTTGAGTCAAGTAAGTCGATTACGTCTTATGCAGACATGGCCATCAGAGAGACATCCCGTATGATGTTGATGCAAGGAATGGAAAAAGCATACATCAATGCCAGAGAGACACAGCGATGGTTGAAATTACTAGAATCTACAGAGTTGATCGATCCGATCGAAGTAAAGCGCTTGAGAAAAGAGTGCAAGAAACTTATTAAGATGCTTAAGAAGGTTAGAAAAGGATTTACGCCATACTACAACTAGACATAGAATGAAAAAATCTGCAATTGCTGAAACCAGCGCTTACTTATTCATTAAAAATCAATTTTAAAACCTCGTCACATGAGAAGCATCTGGAAAGGACACATTCGTTTTTCGCTGGTTACCATTCCGGTTCTAGTCTATAATGGTGTAGATAATAAAGGAAATCTGAGGTTCAATCAATTGCATAAAACAGACAGTGGCAGAATCCGCTATAAAAAACATTGTGGCAGTTGTGGAGAAGAAGTGAAGCATGGTGACATTGTAAAGGGGTATGAATATGAGCCTGACACGTATGTAGTAATGACAGAGAAAGATTTCGATAGTATCCGTCTGGAGAGCAATCGTATTGTGGATGTCAATGCATTCGTTGATATCGGAGAGATAGACCCGATTCGATACGAGCATGTCTATTACCTTGCACCCAACGGTGATATAGCGCTCAGTACATTTGCCTTACTGAGGCAGGCTCTTAAGAAAAGTGGCAAGGTGGGACTGGGAAGAATCATCTTGCGTGACCGAGAAGATGTAGTTGTACTAGAAGCCCGAGATCAGATCATCGTTATGTATAAGTTGCGATATCCATATGAGCTTAATACGGTAGATGAAGTACCTAAGTTAAAAGCAGAGCCAGAACCAGATGCTGCCCAGCTAGAGCTTGCGGATACCTTGATTCAATCTCTATCGAAGCCTTTTTCTGAGATTGACTTTACCGATCGATATCGAGATGCCATGCTATCTGTCATCCAGGATAAAATCGATGGAAAGGAAATCGTCCAGGTCATCGAACAAGAAAAGGAAAAGCCGGTAATCGATATTATGGACGCACTTAAGCGCAGTATCGAAGAGGCAAAAGAGAAGAAATGATTAGTTTTGCAGTTTCATCTATGAAATTGTATGGTAGTCTCAGATCCTAAATTATGCAACTATATCCGCTCTAAGGGGAAGTATGTTAAGAGCAAGAGAGGGCTCGACTATTTTGGAATGATCGATTCAGTTCAAAACGGAAAGGTAAATCTTGACCATATCAGCCTTCCTAGGTTCTCTAAGATGGTTAAGAAGTTTAAGATCCAGGGATATTTTTATGCAGGTTTTGCTATTTCTAAGTCTAACAAGGTATATACGGCTATTTATCTTAAACTAAATAAAGATCAAAACGAGAGTCTTGTTTTTTCATTTTGGAATCATGGGGAAGAAGGATGGTTGATTGACTTTCGAGCCATGTTACTTATGGCTATAGGATTTCAAAGGAGAAACGGAATTAAAGAAATGAAATATAGATATAGGGACAATTGGAAAATTGCACCTTATGTTGAAAAGTGGTTTGGTCCGATAAGGGGAACTGAATTTAAAACGCTGAATCACATGTGCGTTATGAATGATGTTGTGCCATTAACTACGTCGCCATGGACCAATCGGAAGATCCCAGAAGGTTGTGAATTTGAAGTATGGCACGAACTTTCTTACAAGAAACTAGAAGATGCATTTGCTGAGGGGAAATTTAAAGGATATGAGAGTGAAAGTTTATCCCCTTTTCAACTTAGGGATAAATACGATAT
>CALIQO010000620.1 GCA_938044055.1 uncultured Saprospiraceae bacterium | reverse complement strand
TCTTGATTTCATTAACCCATTTTATAGCATAGGTGTAGCAATTAACAAAATTAATGAGAATATAGTAATACCATACGAATGACTGATATAGGTAAATACGTTCTACTGGACTTAGTGTATTGATACGTATGTCCTTTGTATTTCTATGGAATATTTCTTCTATTTCAACGCGTTCTTTTTCAGATCTTATGTGGCCCTTTCTGATGTAGAGTCCATGTAAGAATAGTTTAAGATTAGAAAGCTTTACTGAGTTAGAAGTACTCTTTAATTTCTCACGAGAAGTATTTATTAAATTTCTAGTGTTGTCTTGGCCTGATCTTGTAATGTGCCTGGACTCTATCGTCTTCTCGAATTCTAGTATGTTTAGGTATAAGAGTTCATCGTCAATTTTATTGGTTAATGATTTCGCTTTCTGAATAAGTTTAAGCGCAGTCATATACATGCCCTTGTTATACAATATATCCGAAAAATCAAGCAGCTCTCTAACCTCTATATACAGATTCTTTTTCTTGTGAATCAATCGAGTCGAAACTAGGATCTGAGAAAACAGATGTCTCTTTAAATTAGACAATTTTCCCTTTGGGAATTTCTTGAGAATGACCGATTCATCCAGCACCTTCATTTTATCCAACATCTCAAACAGTTGAATATACTTCATAGATTCTACCTCTTGAATACGAGCAGCATAGATCTTGAAGTTTCTCTTTTCAGCCTTGGTCAGTGACTTTACTAGATTAAATAGTTGGTCACTTTGCGATATGGGCATAACATTTCGTTAGTCTTAGTGTCTTGATAATCAGTGATTTATAAAATAAAAAATTCTATTTGATTATCACATTTACATAGTTTATAGGTGCAAAATAAGTAATTGTTCACCGTAAATTCGATTTAAGTTACATTAAAACACAATGAAGTACTCAATTGTGGTTAAATGAAAAAAGACTTTTTAAAAATTGAAATAACCTATAACAACAACCTTACATAGATGCAGAAAATAGAAGCAATAATAAGATCATCCAAGTTTGAAGAAGTAAAGGATGCATTAAGTGAAATAGGAATTGACTTTTTCACATTTATGGAAGTTAAAGGATACGGAAAGCAACAAGGTGATCATGTAGTATACAGAGGAGCTGTTTATGACATCGGATACATTGCTAGACTTAAGTTGGAAATTTTAACGACGAATGCGATTGTAAAGGATGCTGTGGAAGCTATAAAATCTGCAGCTAAAACTGGAGAGATTGGCGATGGTAAAATTGTAGTTATGAATGTTAATGAAATTCATAGTATTCGTACAGGATATACCGATGAGTCTGCTTTATAGAAAGAATAATATCAATCAATTTAATATATCAAAATCAAGATTATGACGGAGTCAATGTTTACAGTCAATAACTTGTGGCTACTTATAGCTACGGTATTGGTTTTTATCATGCATTTAGGATTCGCATCATTAGAAGCGGGATTCGTGCGCAGAAAAAACACCGTAAATATTTTATTCAAGAACTGTATGATTATAGCAATCGGTTTGCTTACTTATTATGCAGTAGGATTTAATTTAATGTATCCCGGAGGAGACTTCGCTGGAGGCTTTTTTGGGTTTGCGGGATTTGGAATTGCTAATCCAGAAGGAGCCGCAGGCTTAATTGAATATGCGGATGGCAATTACACGTATTATACGGACTTTATATTCCAAGCAATGTTCGCAGCGACATGTTGTACCATCGTATCTGGTGCAGTGGCAGAAAGAATCAAGCTTATGCCATTTCTTGTTTTCTGTGTACTATTTGTAACAATTTCTTACCCGATCACTGGGATGTGGAAGTGGGGCGGAGGATGGTTAGATGCTAAAGGTTTCTACGATTTCGCTGGTTCAACCATTGTACATTCAGTAGGTGGATGGGGAGCTCTAGCAGGTATTATACTTCTAGGTGCAAGAAAAGGAAAATACAAGAAGGGTAAAACACAGCCTATTCCAGGACACAGTATGCCATTTGCAGCAGTAGGTGTTTTTCTATTGTGGTTTGGATGGTTTGGGTTTAACGGAGGATCTGTATTGTCAGCTGATGCTGGTGCAGTTGCTTTGGTATTCGTAACGACTTCTCTTGCAGCAGCTGCGGGAGCTATAGGAGCATTCCTTGTATCTTACATTATGTTTAAAACATATGACTTATCTATGGTTCTTAATGGAATTCTAGGTGGTTTAGTAGGGATAACTGCAGGAGCTGATCTTATGGGCCCAGGAGCATCTATAATAATAGGGTTTATTGCTGGATGTATTATTCCACTTTCAGTTGTATTTTTCGATAAGTTAAAACTGGATGATCCTGTAGGTGCTACTTCCGTACACCTTGTATGCGGAATCTGGGGAACACTTGCTGTAGGTATTTTCGGTGCTAAAGCTGGTCTAGGACAACTAGGTATCCAAGCACTAGGGATTGCAGCTATTGGTGTGTTTACTTTTGCCTTTGCATTCGCATTATTCTATGTTATTAAATTAGTTTCTGGAATAAGGGTATCAGAGGAAGAAGAAGTAAAAGGCTTAGATATTACGGAGCACGAAATGGAAGCTTATACCGGTTTAGGTAAGGTTGCTTATGACCTTGCTGTAAAATAGCCTTACAATACAATTGATGGGTGATAGGATAATACCTATCATCCATCCTATTCTTTCCTGTAAAAGGATAAAAAAAAGCCCCTGATTGGTACTCAGGAGCCTAATCGCAATTCAAGAAAATCACGACTAATCTAATTCAAAAGTAATCAATAATTCGTGATTACCTGATTTTCTGATTTGCATTTTCAATCATTTATTATTTAAATCAAATCTAAGAGAATCATGAAAATCAATCGATTTAACAACTTACTGTTTGCCTTGTTTATGATAACAACCAGTGTGACATATGGACAGCTTGATTCAGCCTTG
>CALIQO010000619.1 GCA_938044055.1 uncultured Saprospiraceae bacterium | reverse complement strand
AAGTATTACCAGCGATAAAGAAGGAAGAATATGGATGGGAACCATCAGTCATGGAATCTGTGTCTTTTATCCTAAAGAGGGATATTTCAAGAACTATACAATAGAGGATGGGTTGTATGGCAATGCCATGATGCTCTCTTCGATCATGCAAGAAGAAGACGGTAGAATATGGATGGGATCACACGCAGGATTACATTCCTTCTTACCTGAAGAAGTTAACAAAGACGTCTCTTCTGTTCCTAATATTTTATGGGAATCATATACTGCTTTTTCAGATGAAAAATCAACCATGCATTTCGTGGATCTTGTAGCGGATCCTAAGATCGAAGTTCCTCATCAAGTGGACGCAGTAAGTTTTAAATTTTCAGTGCCACAGCTGTTAGAACCAGAAGAAATCTTATTGCGTTATAAACTAGGTTCTGTTGAATCGAAATGGTTTCCAAGCCAGAGTTCTGGCGAAATCATACTTGCGGATATGCCTTACGGAAATCAAGAATTGATCGTACAAGCATATGTCCAGAATGAATGGCAAGTGCAGTTCGTCCCGATTAAAATTAAGTTTATTCCTCCGTGGTATAGAACATGGCTAGCCTACCTATTATACTCCTTGTTGTTTTTATCTGCCTTGTATGTATTCTATCAACTAAAATTAAGAAGTAAGGTGGCTGAGGCTGATAAGAAGAATGCAGAATTCCTCATGAAGAGTAGAAACAAGTGGTTTCAGCAGATTGCCCACGAATTTAAAAATCCCATTACCATTATATACAGTGCAACAGATCACTTATCAAGTGCAGTTAAGGATGAAAATGCTTCTCACATATCTACCATTAAGAACCAAGCACATCATCTTAATTCCCAAGTTGAAAACATACTGCAGATTGCTAAGATAAAGAGCCAGAAAGACGTAATCAACTTGCAGACTGGGGCCTTTGTCTCATTTCTGAATTACACTTTTTATTCCTTTTCAAGTCTAGCTGAAGAACAGAATATCTCACTTAAGAGTGTATCAGAATTAGAAGAGCTGTATATAGAGTTCGATATTGATAAGTGGAGAAAGATCATTTCTAATTTGGTATCCAATGCGCTCAAGTTTACACCAGCTAATGGGGAGATAAAAATGGTTATAAGAAAAAAGGACGACAGATTGCTTGAGTTGAAAATAGAAGATAATGGAAAAGGGTTTACGGGAGTGATACCAGAGAACTTATTTGAGCCATTTGCCCAGCATCCTGAAGATGTGCATCAAGGTACTGGATTAGGGTTGTCATTGACTAGGGAACTTGTTGAAATCATGGGCGGAGAAATTACAGCTTTCAATAATAAGCAGAAAGGAGCCGTATTTCAGATCCTGTTCCCTATTAAAGAAGTAATACTCATCGAAAATAAATCTGGGCATAAAAACGATCAAGAGAAACCAGTTGTATTAATTGCAGAAGATCATCCAGAAGTGAGGTCCTACATAAAGTATTGTATATCCCCGTTTTATCATGTTGTCGCTACTGATACAGGAGATAGTGCATGGGATATGTGTTTAAAAGAGGTGCCCGATCTAGTTATAACGGATGCCATAATGCCTGGAATCACAGGATATGAACTCTGTAATAGAATAAGATCTCATGAGGTTACAGATCACATTCCGATTGTTATGTTGACAGGGAAGTCAGCTCACAGTGAAAAACTTAAAGCAATAGAAGGAGGTGTGGATACTTTTTTATCTAAGCCATTCGAGAAAGAAGAATTGCTGCTAAGGTTAGATAATCTTATTAAGACTCGCAAGCGATTACGTGTTAAATATGCAAAGGGACATTCTACTGGTCAGGCAAGTAATCCCAAGCAAGATGCTTTTATAGAGGCTGTTCTTAAAACGATATTAGATAACATAGATGACGATACATTTGCGGTACAGCGACTAGCAGAAGATATGCATATGAGTAGAGTCCATCTATATAGAAAGATAAAAGCACTGACTGATTTATCTCCTAATCAATATATACGCAAGGTGAGAATGAGAGAAGCTAGAAATGCACTTATCCAGTCAAACTTGTCTGTCAGTGAGGTTGCCTACAGCGTCGGTTTTAAAGATCCTTCTTACTTCAGTAAAATCTACATGGAAGAGTATGGTAAATCTCCTTCTCAAGAGAAAAGTCAATGAATATCGGACATATGTAACGTTTCTACCTATTAATGTAACATGAGCCTGCTGTTGATTCAGATCATTTATGGATATTGGAGGTAGAAATTAATATAGAATGAGAATAGATATTTCGACTTTAAAGAATCACGTTTTATGTACTGTAATGATACTCATGTACCATTATGGAAGCAGTCAGAAATCACTGTTGAATGATGAATTTGACAATCCTTGTTCATTATCAGATTGGAATAATATTGTAGATGTAGAAGGATGGAATGCGGAACAACTTCAGGAATTAAATATTTCGGATTCGATTTATGGCTCCATGATGATGCGACCATGGACAAGTGCATGGTTTGAGGATTATAGAGGTACACTTATTTTTAAAGAAACCACGGGTGATTTCGTTTTTACTTCTGAGGTTACTGCTCTAAATGGTATGAATGATGCAACCTTGCCGGGGTCAGGGTTTTCCCTCGCCGGCTTAATGATCCGCGTTCCGAAGACGATTACAGATGCACCTGCTGAGTGGGTAGGAGGAGACGAGAATTATGTTTTTCTTTCTATAGGTAGGGCTAATTCTGGAAATGGTGGGAGTTGGCAATTCGAAGTAAAAAATACCATCGACAGCGACAGTGATCTTTTCATTCAAGATATTCCTAGCAATGTTGCTACCATACGGATGGTCAGAAAGGATAATGCTTTGCTGGTATTGTATCAGATAGGCAACAATCCCTGGGTTGTTCATCGACGTTACGATAGACCTGACTTACCGGATAGGGTACAACTGGGATTCGTTACCTATACCGATTGGCCCAATGTCAATGTTTATTCTTATGAAAATCACAACAACAATGTACTTAACAGCGATTACGACAATCGCAATTGGGGGCCTGATCTGACTGGCGCATTTAACTATGCTCGATTTGATACAGCGCAAGTCCCTGCACCGATGAATAATTTAGATCTTACAGACAATGGACTGGTATCTGATAGTGACTTGCTTAATTGGTTCGGTTATGCTTCGACGCCTGCTTTTTCATTTGACGGAAGTGAGTGGATAGGTATGGTTGATTCAGATTGGAATAATCCGGGTAACTGGAAGGATGGAGAAATTCCTATGCCAGGAGACAGTGTATGGATTAGGAATAGTTCGTGTGCACAAGTGCATCCACCTTCAGTTCCTATCGGTTTACCCACCATTTCTTCATTAAGAATTTCTAGTGGCGCTGAGTTATCAGTGCCTGTTGGCGTTACCCTATCTGTAGATCTTACAACACCAGGATCAAGTATAATCAATGAAGGAAACTTCCATGTTGAGGGCATCCTACATGTGCAGAATGCAGATCAGAAAGAGATAATAAATAGACAACAGATTACCATTTCCGATACTGGACAAGTTATAATTGATCCATAGTTCGGAATCGACACAATTTAGGTACAATGATTGCTGTTGAAGATATGTGATGTTGAAATTGTATAGATATAGATTTCTGTGTTTGCTATTCGGGGTAATATTACTCTTAGGTGGGTGCAAGAAACTAGACGAAAGAGATGGGAAGACAAGTACACCCTTAACCTTGTCACCTGATGAAAAGTGGGCCCTCGAATTCTTCAATGAATTTGTACAGCGCATGGATGAGTGCAATTGTCCAGGAGGCTCTTTAGGAATCGTTAAAGATTCTTCCATTATTTTTGCTTCGGGACA
>CALIQO010000618.1 GCA_938044055.1 uncultured Saprospiraceae bacterium | reverse complement strand
TCGAGGTGCCCCTCAAGAATAAGTTGTATTCTGCCCTTGTTGTAGGGCTGCACGAAGAAATCGAATTGGCCTATCATCCGCGAACCATGGTGGCCATCATAGATACTGATCCCATCATCGATAAAAGCCAGTATACTTTCTGGAAGTGGATCGCTGATTACTATTGTTGCACCATCGGTGAAGTCATGAATGTGGCTCTACCGACCGGACTAAAACTATCCAGCGAAACCAAGATCCGATGGAACGAAGAACACCAAGAAGATTTTAACGGACTTCCAGACAACGCCTTCTTAATCGCAGAAGCTGTATCTATCCAGAAAGAACTGACCATCAATGAGATTCAAGAAATCTTAGACAAGAAGACAGTCTACCCAGAAATCAGATTTCTACTGGAGAGAGGTACCATCATTATCAAGGAAGAATTGATCACTAAATTCAAGCCAAAAAAAGAAAAATATATATCGCTGACAGAATACTATCAGGAGGATAAGAATCGCTTGACAGAAGCACTGGACCTGACGAAGAACAGTGAGAAGCAGACCCGGACCGTCCTGGCGTTTGCGAAGTTGAGTAAAGAGGTTACGAAAGTTGCCAGACCAGACTTGTATGACCTAGCCCAGATAAATAAGTCTGTACTCGATGCCCTAGTCAAGAAAGGCATCTTCCATGTAGAAGAAGTGGAGATCAGTAGGGTCAATCTGATGTACGGTACAGAAAGACAAGAGTTGTCTATGCTTTCAGAATTGCAGCAAGAAGCCTACGATGAAATGACAAAGCAATTTCAGACCCACCATGCGGTCTTACTCCACGGTGTAACAGGGAGTGGGAAGACCCGGGTATATATGGAATTGATCAACGATGTACTGAAAGAAGGAAAGCAAGTTTTATACTTACTTCCTGAGATTGCCTTGACGACGCAGATTGTCCAGCGACTGGTGAGCATATACGGAGACGATGTCGTCGTCTATCATTCTAGGATGAGCAACAATGAGCGGGTAGAATTGCATCAAGCCATCAAGGCTGGACATCCGATTACGCTAGGAGCAAGGTCATCGATGTTTATGCCGTTCAGCAACCTAGGGTTAATCATTGTCGATGAAGAACACGATCCTTCTTACAAGCAACAAGATCCAGCGCCGCGATACAATGCCCGCGATGCAGCAGTTTTTCTAGGCAAGCAATTTGACGCGCCTGTCATCCTAGGTAGTGCCACACCTTCTCTGGAGTCTTACATGAATGCCCAACAAGGAAAATATGGGCTGGTAGAAATGATGAAGCGATTCGGTGATGTAGCCTTACCAGAAATAAGTATCGTAGATACCATAAAAGCTCGGCAAGCGAAACAGATTGAATCTTACTTTACCAATCATCTCAGAGATGAAATAGACCTTGCACTGGTCAATGGAAAACAAGCCCTGATATTTCAAAATAGGAGAGGGTATGCCCCATCTATCCAGTGTCAAGTCTGTGGCTGGACAGGTGATTGTCCTAACTGTGATGTGACCCTGACTATGCATAAGTACTTCGAAGAATTGCGCTGTCATTATTGTGGGCACCGAGAACGCAACCCTAAAGAATGTCCGGCATGTGGATCGGATGCTTTCAAGGAAATCGGATACGGCACAGAAAAAATAGAAGACATCATAGAAGGACTATTTCCAACAGCCAAGGTTGCCCGGCTGGATTTCGATACTGCTAGAAGCAAGGCAGCCTATGAGAAAATCATTGATGATTTCCAACATATGCGGGTTGATATTTTGGTAGGGACTCAGATGATTACCAAGGGACTAGATTTCGACAACATAGCTGTAGTAGGTGTTCTCAATGCGGATCTGTTGTTATACTTTCCTGATTTCCGAGCTTCAGAACGTGCTTTTCAGTTGTTGACTCAAGTTGCTGGTCGGGCAGGAAGACGGAGCGAACAAGGGAAGGTAGTTATCCAGACTTCTAAACCTTCACATCCTGTAATTGTGGATACCATAGAATACAACTACCATAAGTTTATCCATCGGGAAGCCATAGAAAGAAAGAAATTTAAGTACCCTCCTTATATCCGGAGGATCCATATCTTACTCAAGCATAAGCAACCCAGGGTTGTGGAAGAAGGGGCACAGATATTCGCCATGTATATCAAGAAAAAACTTGGAAAGCGTGTTCTGGGGCCCGCGGAACCTGGTATAGCAAGGTTGAGAGGTCAATACTTACGGACCATCTCTATTAAGCTTGAGAAAAATCCTAAGCTTATTTCTATGACTAAGAAGTTGTTGCGAGAAGCACGACTGCATATGAAAGACCACAAGGGATTAAAGTCTGTCCGAGTCAATATAGATGTAGATCCTTACTAGTCTTTAGTATATGACGCCTAGAACGATATCGGTAAGAATATCCTTGGTTGTCTGATTGCGGGCACCGTAACCTTTAGAAGCCAGGTCTGCTTTTTTCAATAATTCGAAAGAACCCCTTATTTTTTTATACCCCAGACTTTTAGCCGCAGATTTATAATCCTTGACAAAGTAAGGGCTAGGCAATCCGAGGACGCGTTGCAGTTGTGCATCTGGTGCGCTCATATTGTGAGACAGTGCGTATAGCTTATTAAAGTAATTGTACAGGTTGCCGATGATCAAGGTCAAGGGGTGGGCTTTCTGATTTTCACTAAAGTAGTTGACAATACGGAATGCTTTTTCTCCATCTCGTGCGCCCAGGGCCTTCTGAAATTCGAATACATTGTAATCCTTGCTTATCCCTATGCCGTTCTGAACATCTTCTAGGTTGATAGATTTTCTATCTTTTATGTTCAGGGTCAGTTTGTCAATTTCGTTACTGACCTTGTTAAGATCGGCACCTAGATATTCTGCTGCCAGCATCGCAGCATCTCCAGCCATTTGGAAACCTTGGGTACGGGCATAGGAAGATATCCATCCAGGCAATTGGTTGTCGTATATCTTCTTTGACTCGAATACGACACCCGACTTTCCGATGTTCTTGACGTACTTATTCCGCTTGTCTACCTTCTTATTCTTGTGACACAATACTACGATGGATTGTGGGGA
>CALIQO010000617.1 GCA_938044055.1 uncultured Saprospiraceae bacterium | reverse complement strand
GCTGTGTTTAAGCGAATTGAATATATGGGCTATGGATTTTTAGTGGTGTTGATTGTGGGCTTGCTTTTCTATGCATTTGCGAAAGCATACAAGAAGAAGCGAGAAATAAAAGAGTCTTAACATTCCTTGCATCTCATAGATATATAGATTATAATGAGTCGAGTCAATTTAGATAAACAAGTATGAAGACACTTAAGAAAATAGGAATTGGTTTAGGAATATTCATTTTACTACTCTTAATCTTAGCGGCATTTCTACCTAAGGAGTTTACAGCTTCTGTTGAAAGAGAAATGGATTTTCCCAGACAGGTAATGTTTAATATAGCACAAGATGTTACCACTCAGCCGGAGTGGAATCCATGGAGTGCCTCAGATACAAGTATGCGCATAACACCAGGGAGCATCACTAGCGGTGAAGGAGCTTATTTCACATGGACCAGCAATACAATTCAAGCCGGTAAGCAGACCATAACGGGATTGAGTCCAGAAACGGAAATAAACTATGAGCTTGATTTCGGAGATGGAAAGAATGGAATGGCTAAGATGTTGTTTCTAGAAGGCCAAGATGGAAATAAGGTAAGATGGGATTTCAGCGGAAGACTTGGCTGGCCGATGAATCTCATGACGCCTATATTTAAGTACAAGGTAAAAAAGGCGAATCGAAATGGACTTGAGAGTATGGAACGATTAGCAGAAGAAAGGTGGATCAATAGTGATTATAAAGGATTTAAAATAGGGACGCAATCGATGGCAGAGAAGAACTTTATAGGATTAAGATCCATGGTAGATCCGACAGGAGTCCAGATGTTTTATCTCGGTGTTCTTCCTAAAGTTTTTCAGCAAGCTTCAGAAGCGGGGGTTGTAATTACTGGTCAGCCGTGTGGCTTATATTATAATTTCAACAGCCAGTCTGATAAGATAGATCTTGCCGGTGTAATTCCTATATCAGAAGATGTGGCGCTATCGGGTGTAGAGAGTTTTAATATCCCAGCTGGGACAGCCATAGTTGTGAATCATTATGGGAATTATACAACACTACCAGCAGCCCATGCTGCAGCTGAAGACTATCTTTCTGACCATAAGTTACAAGCCACATTCCCTAGAATTGAGGAGTATGTTTCAGACCCTACCCAGGTTTCTCCGGATAGTGTATTGACTAAATTGTATATCTATATCCAAGATTAACTTCTTCAGAAGGGGTTGATAAAAAGTGTGAGTATGGAATGTCAACAAGAAATATCCATGTTTTAAATAAATCGGTGTACTCAGTATTGTAGCTATAAATCAAGCATTTATCTACCATTTCATCAATAGTTTTGTAGCTCCGGTAATAAAAAGGCGCATCCCTATAACACATATCGTGGGGATACCTTACTTTTACTAAAGAGTACGATGTAGGGTTTTTAAATCCCATACAGGATCTCATTTTTTAAAATGAAAATATACTTATCATATTGAGTGAAATAATATTGAAGATCGAAGGTGTTGACCTTCTAGACTTGTACGGAGAAAAAAATTCCAAACTCAACCTTCTTAAAAATGCATTTCCAGATGTTACCATTACTTCTCGAGGGGAGAACCTTAAGTTAAGTGGCGAGAAAAAATTGACACAAGCGGTTAAGGATAAGGTGGAGCGTATGGTCAGTATTCTAAAACAAAAACATGAGTTAACGCATGATGCCATTAAAGATTTATTGAATGGCAACAACCCTTATGCGACGAGAATTTCAGCATCTGAAAACGGCAATGTAATCGTATATGGTCGTGGTGGAAAACCTATAAAAGCTAAGACTAGAAACCAGAAAAAACTAGTTGACTTAAGCAGCAACAATGACATTGTATTCGCAATAGGTCCGGCGGGAACTGGAAAGACATATACAGCCGTTGCCCTCGCAGTCCGAGCACTGAAGAACAAGTTGGTAAAGAAAATAATATTAACTAGGCCGGCGGTAGAAGCTGGAGAAAGCCTGGGGTTTTTACCAGGAGATTTAAAAGATAAAGTCGATCCTTATCTCCGCCCTCTATACGATGCCCTGGATGATATGATACCTGGAGAGAAACTAGATTACTTCATGACCAACAGGGTGATTGAAGTTGCTCCCTTGGCTTTTATGCGGGGCAGGACACTAGACAATGCATTCATTATTCTAGATGAAGCTCAGAATTGTACAACTACACAATTGAAGATGTTCCTTACACGTTTAGGACCTTCTGCTAAGTGCATAGTCACGGGAGATCTTTCTCAGATTGACCTGCCTGGACGACAGAAGTCTGGACTGAAAATGGCCTTAGATATTCTATCAGATCTCAACGGTGTCGGCACCATTTTCCTATCCCCTGATGATGTAGTAAGGCATAGACTGGTTAAGGATATAATCTTGAGGTACAATAAGAATTCTGAACGCATGAGTGAGCGAAGAAATAATAAAGATCAAGAAGAATAAATTATGGAATACCCTAAGCAACTTTCTATATTTCATCCGACTGGAGAAATAGAGGGAACCATAGATCTCAATAGATCTAAGAGTATCTCTAATCGAGCATTGATCATACAAGCACTGTGCACAGAAGATATTTCAATATCCCATCTTTCTGATAGTGATGATTCTCAGACGATGCAACAATTGCTCTCGGATAGACCGCAGGTCTATGATGCACATCATGCTGGCACTACATACCGATTCCTAACTTCTTTTCTAGCGATAACTCCAGGCAAGCATGTTCTTACAGGATCAAGTAGAATGAAGGAACGTCCGATAGGAGAACTGGTAGATGCGCTCAGAAAAATGGGTGCTCAGATTGAGTATATGGATAAAGAAGGATATCCTCCTCTTGAAATCAATAATTCCGAAAACAAGCTTTCATCTGAGGTTACCTTATCAGCTGGGATCAGCTCTCAATATATATCATCACTGATGATGATCGGACCTTATCTGGACGATGGGCTTAGCATCCATCTAGAAGGGAAATTGGTATCGCGGCCCTACTTGCAGATGACAATGGATATGATGCGCTACTTCGGAGCAGAAGTAGAGTGGAAAGGCAATTCCTTACACATAGGAAATAAAAAATACCAGGCTAGGGATTTTTATGTAGAAGCTGACTGGTCTGCGGCATCTTACTATTATGCGATTGCGGCAATGAGTAAAAAGGCCCGAATTACCCTTAAAGGGTTGCATACTGACAGCTTACAAGGAGATGCTCAGATCGCAATTATGTCAGAAGGATTAGGCGTTTCTACAACATATGGTGATGATGAGATTATTATTGAAAAAAAATCAGAACCTAATCCTTTCTGGGAGTATGATTTTATAGAACAACCTGACCTCGCACAATCCCTAGCAGTTATCTGTGGCGGACTCGGCGTCTCAGGGTTATTCTCTGGGCTACAGACCTTACGCATCAAGGAGACAGATCGAATTGCTGCCTTGCAAGCAGAACTAGGTAAGTACGGGATCTTCTTGAGTCAGGTTCCTCCTCATATGGCTAAAAAGAGTGGAACAGAATATTACATGATAGATGGGAATGCAACAAGTAATTCTGAGGCAGTAATACAGACCTACAGGGATCACAGAATGGCTATGTCAATGGCGCCACTTGCATTGTTATTCCCTATAAAAATGGATGACCCTGGTGTTGTTTCTAAATCGTATCCTAGGTTCTGGGAAGACTTAGCTTCACTTGGTTTTGTAATTAATTAAAATCTAGAAACTCATTGTATGTCGTATCCTAAGTGGGTTAAAAAATTACAAGAAAGATGGGGAGTATCTGCTGGTCAAGTTTTTGTAATTCTATTGGTTTTCGCTTGTACGGGATTTACAGTTATGTTTCTAAAACGGCCAGTGGTTAATTTTTTTACGGGGGGAGAACAATCCTTGTTGTTTTCCATCATTTATTACATTCTGATACTGCCGGTATATAACTTAATCCTTCTAGGTTATGGATTTATCTTCGGGCAATTTCAATTTTTCTGGGAATTCGAGAAACGATTTTTCCGCAGAATTCTGAGAAGGAAGTAAGATTGCCAGTTAGGTTGTATATTTGCCTTCCATTTTAAACAATGTAATTCACATGGCTACTCCACGTACAGTTGCGTTTCATACTCTGGGCTGTAAGCTCAATTTTTCTGAGACCTCTTCTATAAGAAGAATGTTCGAAGAAGGGGGTTACCAGGCTGTCGATTTTTCTGATGGAGCTGATATATATATTATCAATACATGCTCTGTTACTGATTTCGCTGACCGCAAATGCAGGTATGAAGTGAGAAGAGCTATGAAGTATGCTCCTGAGGCTAAAGTAGTCGTGATAGGTTGTTATGCCCAGCTTAAACCAAAAGAGATTGCTGAAATTCCAGGAGTAGATCTGGTACTAGGAGCAAAGGAAAAATTTAATATTCTCAGTTATATTGATGACATCAGCCATACGCCAGGTAAGGGATGGATTAAAGCTGGTGAGATCAATGAGGTCAACACATTCATAGGAAGTTATTCTATAGGAGATCGGACTAGGTCTTTTTTAAAAGTACAAGATGGATGCGATTATAAATGTTCTTTCTGTACCATTCCTCAGGCAAGGGGAAAGAGTAGAAGCGATACGATTGAAAACGTAATCAAGAATGCTACAGAAATAGCAGATTCTGGAATAAAGGAGATTGTTCTCACTGGAATAAACTTAGGGGATTTCGGTAACGGTACAGAAATAATAGAAGGATTAAAGCCTCAGAAAGAAGGACTGTTTATAGACCTTATCCGAGAACTGGATAAGGTAGAAGGCATAGAACGCATCAGGATATCATCTATTGAGCCTAACTTGCTTACAGATGAAATCATCTCATTCGTGGCGGAGTCTAAGCGGTTTCTGCCACACTTTCATATCCCACTTCAATCGGGTTCCGATAATATTCTTAAAGCCATGCGTCGCAGATATAAGCGATCCCTTTATGCTTCTAGGATCCGTAAGATCAGAGAATTGATGCCACATGCTTCTATCGGTGTAGATGTTATCGTAGGATTTCCTGGAGAAACAGAGGAAGCATTTATGGATACTTTCGATTTTTTGCACGAAATAGAAGTTAGTTACTTCCACGTATTCACGTATTCTGAAAGAAACAATACGTGGGCAGCAGGAATGGATAATCCTGTTGATATGGGAATTAGAAAAGAAAGGAATAAGAGACTGCGTATTTTATCTGAGAAGAAACGAAACCTCTTTTATCAGAATCATTCTGGAGACGTTAGAACCATCCTCGTTGAAGATAAGTTAGAAGATGGAGCATATACAGGATATACCGATAATTATATTAAAGTCAGGGTCCCATTTGCGGAAGCGAAACCCAATCAACTGATAGAAGCGAAACTAAATTATGATTCTGCAGAAGGAATCACTTATGCGGTCGTGTAAGGCTTAAAACGCAAACCCTATAGCAAGACTCCATACATCGAAGGTAGAATCCGGTTGTTGAAAATAAGCATTGACTAGTCCTTTCTGATATTCTAGGTCTATGGTTATAAAACTCAAGTCCACACCTATACCACCGATTACTCCTGCGAATGTGCCGTTGACAGTTTCATAACCTTCCGTCTGTACAGTGTTTTCAGGAAAATTCATGGAAAACTGAAACGATCCCAATACTCGTGCACGAATCACGGAACGATAGGTAGGACGGAATAGGTTAAAACCAAGACCTCCACGCATAGAGCCGACATACCAGTGTTCAGCATTACTTGTAAAAGACTTTTCTGTTTCTGCTATTATAGATGTTCTATAAATTCTTCCTCCTCCCATAAAATACATACCTCCATCAAGTCTGAGATCAAGACCTACAAAGTGGCCGTAGTGCCCAGTATTTTCTGGTGTAACATTAAGATCAGCACTGTGTCTAGCAGAAATACCTGTATAGATATTCATAAGACCTTGTCCATGTATAGACATGGCTGAGAGGAAAAGAATTATGGCTAAGAGGGGTTTTTTAACATAATTTCTATTTCTCATTGGATTTCATTCTGTATTAAAAATAGGAAATTCTTAATACTGCATAAGGATCAGAGACCCTATTGTAACTGAGCCGTCATAGAAATTGTTGTGTATGTAAGCTTGTATTCATTTATTATAGGTAGGGAAGGTCTGCACAGTTTTACTATTTTTGCGGCTCACAGTAGATTCAATATGTATCCTGATCTCTCGTATTTTTTCAATGATGTCTTCGGAACGGCCCTAGATAATGGTTCTTCAATCATCAAGACATTTGGCTTTATGCTCGCACTGGCTTTCGGTGGCAGTAGCTGGGTATTGCGTTCTGAACTCAAGAGGTATGAGAAAGAAGGCAAGCTTCATCCTATCAAGAAGAAAGTTAAAATGGTCACAGGATTCCAGTGGCCAGAGTTAATTATTAATGTGATTGTCAGCTTCATAATAGGTGGCAAGCTGCCTATGATTGTCAGTCGGTTTTCAGAATTCAAGGGCGATCCAGCATCCTTGTTGTTTTCTACAGAAGGGAAATGGAGTATAGGTGTACTTGCAGCCATAGTATATGCCGTCTACTATTATGTAAAGAATAAGGATATAAAGTCTACGACAACAGAGCAGATGGCTACAATCCATCCTTATAAACGATCAGGAGATATCACCATAGTAGCTGCTATATCTGGTGTAGCTGGCGCTCGACTTTTTTCAATATTTGAAAACTTAGATGGATTTACGACCGATCCTATAGGCACCATTTTTTCAGGAAGTGGTTTAACTGTATATGGGGGATTAATTACCGGTGCTGTGGTTGTGTATATATATATTAAGAAAATGGGAATCAAGCCGATTCACATGATGGATATATGTGGTATGGCGATTCTAGTTGGATATGGTATCGGAAGAATGGGCTGTCAGTTTTCAGGAGATGGAGACTGGGGTATAGTTGCTGCTGTACAACCAGAATGGTGGTTTCTACCAGACTGGATGTGGGCCTATGATTATCCTAACAATGTAAACAATGTTAATGCACTGGTAGAAGGATGTGATGCTAGTAAGTATAATGAAGTTCTCAGACAACCTGGCATGGGAAGAGAAGATGCATGTATGGCTGCTTGTGGGTACAGATACTGCCATGAGTTACAGGACCCAGTGCATCCGACGCCGATATATGAAATCATCTATGCATTCGCAGCATTTGCCATATTATGGGTGTTGAGAAAACGAATTAAAATTGCTGGAATACTGGCTTGTATCTACCTCATATTTACGGGAGTAGAAAGATTCTATATTGAGAAAATCAGGGTCAACGATAAGTATAATTACTTCGGTCAAGAATGGTCTCAAGCTCAGTATATCTCGATAATATTCGTCCTGGTAGGGATAGGAGGAATTCTATATCTCTGGAATAGACACAAGAAAAACAAAGAATCTTAAACTATCCGAGGGTCAATGATTTCAGTTGATTATAAACGATAGATGCTGTTTTATCCCAGGAATATTTTTCTAGTTGACTTTCAGCTTGTGCAGTTAATTTTTCTCTGACTACTTCTGAAGTGATTTTCACCATGGCTTGAGAAATAGCACCTATATCTGTAGGATCTACAACGATGCCTGCATCGCCTACTACTTCTGGCATCGAGCTAGTAGAAGAAGTAATTACAGGTACTTGAGCAGCCAACGCCTCAAGAATAGGGATTCCGAAACCTTCTAGCAGACTTACATACAACAAGGCATCTGCTCCTCCCACTAGATCGGCAGCGTCGGATCGTTCTCCAAGAATAATTATATCTTCTTTATATGTAGCCTGATCTATAGTCTTCTTTGATTTTTCGGCTTTCCACGCGAACCTTCCCACTAAGACCAACCGATGATGTGTATCTGGATTGTTGACCCTGTAATGATCATAAGCTCGGATCATATTAGGGATATTTTTTCTAGGATGCATACTTCCGATGTAGATGAAGTAAGGGTGACCATCTGTGTGTAGGTTTCTAATCTTTTGTTTTATAAGATCTCCTAGAGGATAGAAACCAGGTGTAGCACCGTTAGGCGTAAGAAGGGTTTTTTCTGTAGGTATACTTGTTTTATCCAGTAGGTCTCTACGGGTAGCTTCCGAAACACATCCTACTGCTTGTGCTCGCTGTACGAACCTAGGGACGAATCTCATAAGATACTTCCTCTCAAGAACAGGAATATGTTCTGGATAATGTGCATAAGCAAGGTCGTGGCATACAGTCATAGTAGGTACTGAAGCTGTTAAGCAACAATATAATTCAGGAGAAAAATATACGTCTGGTTTATGCTTATGGATGACCTTAGCTGTACTCTTCTCGAACCACCAGTACCACAACAGAGGATGCCTCGCTTGTGGTCCTATCGATACATGCATTACGTTTTCTCCTATTCTGAACTGTCCATCTACCTTCCTGTCGTGAATAAAAATGAATTCATCTTCAGGATGATTCTGAACCATTCTCTTGATAACTTCATAAGAAAACCTAGCTACACCTTCTAAGGTTCCAGGTAAGAATAATCGGGTATTACAGGCAATCTTCATGTATAGTTAAGCTAGCAATTGTAGACACACAAGATGGAAATTCTATACTATTATAGCGATAATGTAGGCAGGAAATTTTTTCATATCGTGATTCCAAATTTTCGGATTCAGGTAGAATTGTATTAAATTTCTAGATCGCTATCTTATAAAATACAACCTTGCCTATGGATGATCATCCATATCTAGCACGTCTAGATGAATCTAAAGAGTTTTATACAGAAGAAAGGTGTCACATACTGGAGATGCTGCACAACCAGAGCGATGGAACATTTTCAATTGCTAGAGCTAGGGTAGAACCAGGGGTTGTAACAGCATGGCACAGACTGAAAGATACGGAGGAGTATTACTATATACTCAGTGGAGAAGGTATAATGGAAATCAATGAGGAATCAGAAATGAAAGTACAAGCAGGTGATATCGTAACCATACCAGCCGGTGCCTCTCAACGTATTTCGAATCCAGATCTTGAAAAGGATTTATTATTCTTAGCTATATGCAGTCCGCCATTCCATGATAAAGCTTATGAGGGATTAGAGTGAAAATATGGTATTTTGTCCTCTGTAATATCTAAGAATGTATGACACATAAAAATCCTCATGTAGGAAGATCTGGCTTCCCTCCATATACAAGGGGGCCATATGCTACCATGTATGTCAGTAGACCATGGACAATCAGGCAGTATGCAGGGTTTTCTACTGCGGAAGCTTCTAACTCTTTTTATAGGAAAAACTTAGAGGCAGGCCAGAAAGGGTTGTCGGTAGCATTTGACTTAGCAACACATAGAGGGTATGATTCTGATCACCCGAGGGTGAAAGGAGATGTAGGTATGGCTGGCGTTGCCATAGATTCAGTAGAAGATATGAAAGTCTTATTCTCAGGGATTCCCCTCGATAAGATGAGTGTGTCTATGACGATGAATGGAGCGGTCATTCCGATTATGGCATTTTATATTGTTGCTGCAGAAGAAAGTGGTGTCGACCAGAACGCTCTGAGTGGCACCATTCAGAATGATATCCTTAAGGAGTTCATGGTAAGGAATACATATATATATCCTCCGTCTCATTCCATTAGAATTATATCTGATATATTTCAATATACTTCACAGTATATGCCTCGATTTAACAGCATCTCTATAAGTGGATATCACATGCATGAGGCAGGAGCTCCTGCAGCCCTCGAACTTGCCTATACGCTTGCCGATGGCTGGGAGTACATAAAGGCGGGTCTCAAGGCAGGATTAAAAGTGGACGACTTCGTTCCTAGATTCTCCTTCTTCTGGGGAATCGGAATGGATTTTATGACTGAAATTGCCAAGATGCGTGCAGGAAGATATCTCTGGGCTAAAATCGTTGATACCTTCCAACCACAGAACCCTAAGTCGAGAATGTTGCGGACCCACTGTCAGACTTCTGGATATAGCTTGACGGCGCAGAACCCTTATAACAATGTTGCCAGAACAACGATAGAAGCCATGGCGGCAACACTAGGAGGGACTCAGTCTTTACATACCAATTCTCTAGACGAGGCAATCGCTCTTCCTACAGATTATTCTGCTAAGATTGCTCGAG
>CALIQO010000616.1 GCA_938044055.1 uncultured Saprospiraceae bacterium | reverse complement strand
GAATAGTTGATCTACGGCGTCAAGACTCCCTAGTGTATGTGTTCGCAGGCCTGGCTGCATATTCGCATCTCGAAGTTGTCTGGCCCTTGCATCTGATAATGTCTCTTGCCACCTTCCACGAATTCCATGGTCTTAGTAGTTGACTTGTATCCTTCTGGTGCCCACCACAAGTCTAGAATAGATGCATCTGTCCAGGCTTTCCATACTTGTGCTAGTGGTGCATGGAATTCCCGTTTTACTTTGAGCGTATTCGTTTCTTGATCTACGTTAAAATCAGTTTTATTTTTCATGTACTTCATTTTTAAGGTTATTTAATACATTGTCTAATTGTTCGAATCGACTGTTCCACACATTTTTAAATTTTAGGATCCAGGCTTCCATTTCTTTCATTTTATCAGAATTTACTTCATAATATATTTTGCGCCCTTTAGCGATCGGAGCTACCAGGTCACATTCTTCAAGAATCTTTATATGTTTAGAAATAGTGGGTCTGGAAGAATCGAAGTTCTTAGCAATCGATCCTGCTGACATTGTCTGTGCAGCAAGAAGCAATAGGATGGCTCTTCTTGATGGATCTGCTAATGCCTGAAAAATATCTCTTCTTGTATTCATGTGTAGCTATATGGCTACGCAATATAATGTAGCTAAATGGCTACGCAAAGGAATTGTGAATATTTTTTAAAAAAAGTATAAAACTGTTGGATTCCTCGGAGCATTGCCTATAAGCTTAATCTACTTTATTCAAGCCTATCTCAGAACCACTTTCCTACTTTCGACTTGTAGGAGGAAAAAGAAGATCCGAATTTGCTTAAGAGAAAAGTTTCCTCGTCTTTTATTTTTTCGTTGACACCGTAAAACATCAACACTAAAAATAGTATGCTGAACACATTAGGAGCTATAAAAAAGAAACCAATGAAACCGAGTCCCAGTCCGAGATAGATGGGGTTTCTTGAAATGGAGAATAATCCTGTGGTTATCAAGTCTACATCATCGTTCTTGTCTATACCCAGTCTCCAGGAATCTTTCATCTGGAGTTGGGCGACGAATGCGAACACTAAGCCGATCATACTTAACACGAACCCAGTTGTCTGAATCCATCCTATTGCAAGTGCATTAATAGGTAGAAGGTAGAGATAGTTTTTAGGGATCAGAATAAAATTAATCGCTATGACAATCATTAATATCAAGGAGACCTGTATGATTCTTTCAGCTCTTCTTACAGTAGGCTTTTTGCCGAAATCCTTAATAGGGTCTATCTTGGTTTTGTGGTACAACATCATAGAACGGATGCCAATTACCAACCCGAAATAGATTAATAAAAAGACAACCATGTAGATTTGATAAATTTCCATAACATGGTAATTTAAAGACGTATAAGAATAAGCTTAATCCTGTCTGATAAGCTTCATAGCATGTTTCGTAAAAGCATCTTCCGATACCGTTTCTTGTTTTACATAATTGCTAGGAACATATTGTTCTCTTAAACTACCATTTATATGATACATTTTTTCGAATGAGACATTAAAGCCAAATTTGCTTTTCAACAAGTTAATGGTTTTCATACCTCCTGCGAGTCTATTCAATTCTGTCCCTACGACAGTGGCTCTATCTATTCCTTCTAATCCTATCGTCATTCCTTCGCCCATACTTCCTGTCCATCTGCCGGCAAGTACGTAGAGGGGTTTGTCATAGACTTGTTTTCTCGGTGAAACATACTTAGTATGTTTTTTATTTTTATTGCCGTAATCCTGATAACCTATTTTTTTAGTTATAAATCGTCCCATAATAGGTTCTGCAACACCTGTATTGCCACCATTAAATGTGTTTCTTAAATCCAGAATCAGAGCTTCTGTATTCATTAAGCCATCCAGGGCTTTATCGAATGCTTTAACCAAGTCTGAATTACCAAGGGAATTGTTGATCCTTATCACACCGATGTTGTCGTGGGTATGAGCGGATAACAAGCTGCTTTCTTCCTTAAGTGTTAGTTGGTCTATGTCGAGATCGATTTGATTACCATTCTGCAGCTTGAGATGGACTATTCTGGGTTCATTGCGTTTTCCCGCAAGAATCTTATTGGCCAGCCATTCTTTAACTTGAGCATCTTTTTTGTTGTGGCACGATGATGGGAAATCGTCTATGACTTTCTGGAAATCAATTCCGTTAAACGCCTGTATTTCAGCATCGATTATGTTTTCAGAAAATGAATAATCTATCTGAGATGAGAATACATTTTTAATGAAGACACCTTCTTTATTAGCTTCTACATGGATAGGGGATGATAGCCTCCACGATTCTTTGGTATTCGTGTTCAGGCTTATATGAGAATCGTACAGTTCATTGAGAATAGTTTCATAGAACAAGACCTTGTAGTAAGGGTGACTTAAAGTATCGACATGCTGTCCATATTCTTGCTTTATACAATCTATTATGGCTTTCTTTTCGTCATAATAGATGAATTCGTTTTCTAGAGATTCTATAAAGGCATTGAATTCTTGTTGATTTTCAGATGCAGGCAGTTTCTGCACCTTCTGGTATTGACAACTTAAAAAACACATTATTAACAGCCAATAAAGGATTTTAATTTTCTTCTGATTGTTAAACATAAGTTGGTGGTTTATATAGATACAAAGTTAACAGATTATTCAATTAACTTGCCACGTACATCGTAGGCTTTTACTTTGAAATCATCTAAACTGTATTCATCTGGAAACAATGTCCAGATCATTACATCCCGAAAATTGCCTTCTGTATCCGTGGTTCTATTTTCTTAGATATGTGGTTTTCCTTC
>CALIQO010000615.1 GCA_938044055.1 uncultured Saprospiraceae bacterium | reverse complement strand
CCACCTTGGTCTACAGCAACATCAACCAGTACAGTACCTGGACGCATATCCTTCAACATATCTCTGGTAATAAGATTAGGCGCTTTAGCACCAGGAATTAGGACTGCACCCACGATTAAATCATGATTTTCAATTAACCTCCTTACCGTATACTCGTTGCTGTACATGGTTGTTACATTAGCAGGCATTACATCTGCTAGATATCTCAACCTTTTTAAGTTTATATCCAGTATGGTAACGTTAGCTCCTAGACCAGCTGCCATTTTAGCGGCTTGAGTGCCGACTATTCCTCCACCTAATACAAGAACCTTTGCTGGCGGTACGCCGGGTACGCCACCTAGAAGTATCCCTCTACCTTTCATGGGTTTCTCAAGATATTTAGCTCCTTGTTGTATGGCCATCCTTCCAGCAACCTCACTCATAGGAATAAGCAGTGGAAGACTGCGGTCAGAAGACTCAACTGTTTCATAGGCTAAGCAGACAGCATTGCTCTTAATCATAGCATCTGTAAGTGGTCTATGGGAGGCAAAATGGAAATAGGTGAAGAGCAATTGATTCTCTTTAATCAATCCATATTCTTCAGCGATAGGCTCTTTTACTTTAATGATCATCTCAGCAATATCGTAGACGTCTTTTATTGTAGGCAGTATTTCTGCTCCAGCTTCTACATAATCTGCGTCTCCAAATCCCGATCCATCGCCTGCTGTAGACTGGACGAATACCTTATGTCCTCGCTTTATAAATTCCATTACACCGGCAGGTGTAAGAGCCACTCTGTTCTCGTTGTTTTTAATCTCTTTCGGTACGCCTACAATCATTTTACGTTAGGGTTTAATAGTTATTCAATTTCTAGGCGAATTTATACGTTTTTGGGAATTATCAAATGCTATTTTGGTCTATTTTATCTAGTTAAATGTATATACGATTGAAGGGGTCTTGATCTTTAATTGTAGATTTGATCTCGCAATCAGGATATGCCTAAACATTTTATTATTCTTGCGGTTCAATTAGTAATATTAAGCTCATATGCTACATTATAGAGAATACAACCATAAAACATCAACTGAGTGGGTAACCTTCATCCATGGCGCTGGAGGAAGTTCTTCTATATGGTTCAAGCAACTTAAGGAGTTTAGGAAGCATTTTAATGTCTTGTTGATTGACTTGAGAGGTCACGGAAAATCTAAATTTTCTGTAATGAAGTCCCTTAAGAAGTATACGTTCGAAGCTGTTGCCAAAGATGTTATAGAAGTCCTGGACCACTTAAAACTTTCCAGTTCTCATTTCGTAGGGATTTCACTAGGAACAATTATAATTCGAGAAATAGCAGAGCTAAATCCAGATCGGGTAAAATCTATGGTAATGGGTGGCGCTATATTAAAGATGAATTTCCAATCACAGTTATTGATGAAATTCGGAAATTTTTTCAAGTCAATTGTTCCTTATATGTTGTTGTATAAGATTTTCGCTTGGATAGTCTTACCTAGAAGAAACCACAAAGAATCTAGGAATTTATTTATCAAGGAGGCTAGAAAACTTTACCAGAAAGAATTCATCAGATGGTTTACCTTGACTTCTCAAATCAATAGAATATTAAAGGTTTTTCGAAATATTGATTCCAAACTGCCTACCTTATATATAATGGGTGGTGAGGATTATATGTTTCTTCCATCCGTAAAAGAAGTTGTAAAGGATCATTCTCAGTCATTCCTTCAATTGATTCCAGAATGTGGACACGTTGTCAATGTAGATGCGCCTATAGTGTTCAATAAACATTCTATCCGTTTCATAGAGCAATACTCGTAAATTGTTTTGAATTTTCACTTCTATCTGGAAGGGGAGTGCTATGCGTTCAGCAAGGGGCATAAAAAAAGCCCGTGAAGACGAAAACACGGGCATTACTCAATTTAATAACCAAAACTCATATACTTAACTATATGGCAAACAGTATGCCAAATATTATAAATAAAGTATATATGAATCGGTATTTATGGACTTAACAGTATGAAACTGTTAACGATATAATGTAGATAGGAATGAAATAGTTCCAGAAAGCAGCTCGATTTGTTAAGGATGGCCCTAAAAGTGAAATTGCTCGAAGAGCTTTCTCTCCGAGCAAAAACGAATTTTACAATTTAATAACCAAAACTTACACAATTCAAATATAGTACATATTATGACTTTCTGTAATATGTAAACACATAAAAATGTGTAAAATATAAATATTTAAATAATGTAATGTGTAAAGCATTGATATTTAGTTAAAAGTAAGAGAAGCCTTAGACGAATATTTTCTCTTCTGGATTCCATTTTCCATCACTTATATGGTCATATAAGTGTGCAATTGCCTTTTTCCCTTTTATTCCTAGATCAACAGAGAAATCATTAACGTACAGATTGATGTGGTCTTTTATGACATCATCATCCATCTCTTGGGCATGATATTTAATGAATTCAGAGCTTGCGCTAGGGTTGCAGTGAGCAAATTCAATGCTTTGACGGATTAATAAGTCAATGGCTGAGGCATGATTTAGATACGTTCTTTTAATACATATTCCACCTAAGGGAATGGGGAATCCTGTAGTGGATTCCCAGAACTCACCGAGATCCATTACTTTATGTAAGCCTTTAGAAGCATAGGTAAATCTATTCTCATGTATGATAACACCTAGATCTACTACCTTTTCTAAAACAAGGGTTTCGATTTCAGAAAAAACGGCCATTTTCTTTTCCTTAAAGGCACCGCATGCGTAGTCAGCAAGAACATGAGCGGTCGTATTTTCTCCAGGTATTGCAACTGCAAGGTGATTATAACTCGCGGGTGGAGTCATAGGAGAATGGCTTATTAACAGCGGGCCACAACCTTTGCCTAGAGCACTACCCGAATTAAGCAGAATGTAATTTTTCTGTACCTTATAAGCTGCATGAAAACTTAATTTAGTGATGTCAAGTTCGCCTCTGATTGCACGTTGATTCAACTCTTCAACATCAGCAAAAATGAAGTTGAAGTTATATGGACCTAAGTCAATTCTTTTATTATGTATAGCGTCAAAAATGAAAGTATCATTCGGACAGGGTGATATACCTATTGTAAATTCCATAAGAATAATTCATTGCATCTGTGTCACATGACATTCTTCATAATACTGCTATCTTTGAGTCAATTCAAAAAGCATATGACACCTGGGTTAAAAATAATATATGAAGATAATCATCTCATAGCGGTTAACAAGCCTGCTGGAGTCTTGGTTCACGATGATGTTACAGGAGATGTAACGCTTAAGGAGATGGTGCAGGATTATATTAAGCATAGGTATAAAAAGCCTGGAGACGTTTTTCTAGGAGTTATACATAGAATCGATCGGCCGGTAAGTGGTGTAGTGGTATTCGCTCGTACATCTAAAGCACTTTCTAGAATGAATGCGCTGTTCTCGGCAAGAAAAATTGAAAAAAATTATCGAGCTATTGTATGGGAGAGAACGCCTCAACTGGAAGGGCGACTTACCCATTATATGATTAAGGACAATGCTAAAAATAAGAGTAAGGTATATAACATTCCTAAATCTGATAGAAAAAAAGCCATTCTAGATTATCGCATGCTGTCAGAAGTATCCCACTATATTATGCTTGAGATAAAACCCACAACTGGAAGATCTCATCAGATAAGGGCACAGCTTGCTCATGTAGGATCGACGATCGTCGGTGATAGAAAATATGGCTATAGAAAATTCAATCAAGACAGATCCATCTGTCTGCACTGCCGTTCACTATCATTTGAACATCCTGTAAAAAAGACGCCCATCACGATATCTGCTGATCTTCCTACATCGGAAATCTGGAGGTTATTTTAATTATGCTTTCAAGGTAATGTCCTCTTTTGTTTTATTTCCCATTCATTAATGAGATCTATAGGTAATTAAATCGATATAGACTTGGTATTAAAGTAAATAAAGCATTACTTTTGCGCTCGGTGAGGGCCGGACGGCCAGCTCCTTCTGAACTCCCCCAGGGTGGAAACGCAGCAAGGGTAGGA
>CALIQO010000614.1 GCA_938044055.1 uncultured Saprospiraceae bacterium | reverse complement strand
TCTCTTCCACAAGGCACCTATTCTGTCACATGCAGTTATCTTGGATTCCAGAATCAAGTATTTGAGATTGATCTTTCAGAGAACGTTAAGCTCAATATTAGGATGGAAGCAGGTGTGACATTCGAAGAAGTAATTGTTTCTGCAGAGAAAGAAGAACGAGAAGCGAATGTAGAAGGGACACAGATGGGTACGGTGAAACTACCGATTGACAAGATTAAAAAATTACCTGCCATATTCGGCGAAGTTGATATTTTAAAAACCATACAATTGTTACCAGGCGTCTTGTCGGCTGGAGAAGGTACTTCAGGATTCTATGTACGTGGAGGAGGGCCAGATCAGAATCTGGTACTGCTTGATGAGGCTGTAGTATACAACTCTGGACACCTACTGGGGTTCTTTTCTGTGTTTAACGCAGATGCAATTAAAAATACAACGCTTATTAAGGGAGCTATGCCGGCCAATTATGGAGGCAGATTATCCAGTGTTCTTGATATCCAGATGAAGGAAGGCAATGATCAACATTTCAGTGCTCAAGGGGGAATAGGACTGGTTTCATCGCGACTTACACTAGAAGGTCCCTTGGTAAAGGATAAGAGTAGTTTTATCATTTCTGGTAGACGTACTTACGTAGGAGACCTTGCGCAACCAGCTCTGAATGGCTCTGATTTCGAAGGGACAAATTATTATTTCTACGACCTTAACGCTAAGTTGAATTATAGAATAAGCGATAGAGATCGATTATACTTCAGCGGATATTTCGGTAGGGATGTCTTGAAGTTTAGATTCCCTAAGCGGGATTTTTTCTTTGACCTACCTTACGGAAACAATACGGCTACACTTAGATGGAACCACTTGTTCACTGATAAGCTGTTTTTTAATTTGTCAGGTGTATACAATGAATATGATTTTGAATTCGATGGAGGCCAAGACAACTTTGTATTCAATATTTTCAGTGGGGTACAGGATTGGAACATTAAAGCAGATTTCGATTACTATCCTTCTACAAGACACAGTGTGAAATTCGGAGGAAATTATACCTACCATACTTTCACGCCTAACATTGCTTCTGCTTCTAACGGTGAAGTAGAGTTCAATACAGATTTTCTTCCTAAATATGGACATGAGGCCGCGTTGTACGTATTAGACGACTTTACAGTAAGTGAAAAGTTAAAGGTCAACGCTGGATTAAGAGCAACCCTTTTCACACAAGTAGGTCCGTATTTTTCTGCCAAGGATCAGAGAGAATATACTTCAGGAGAACCCGTTGTTACATACACAGGACTAGAGCCGCGTCTGGGAATAAAATATACGTTGGATGAAAATTCATCTATAAAAGCAGGTGCAGTAAGAACCAATCAATATGTTCATCTCGTCAGTAACTCTGCCAGCACATTGCCGACAGATATATGGGTTCCTAGTTCTGAACTTGTCCAGCCACAGCAGAGTACACAGTTCTCTCTAGGCTACTTTAGGAACTTTAAAGATGATCAATACGAATCATCTATTGAGGTGTATTATAAAGACTTGGACAACCAGATCGATTATGCAGAAGACTATGTAGATGACTTAACCCAGGAAGTTGAGCGGAGTTTTGTTTATGGGACAGGCAGAGCGTATGGAGTAGAATTATTTCTTAAGAAATCTACTGGAAGATTAAATGGGTGGATAGGATATACCTTGTCTAGATCTGACAGACTCTTTCCCGATATAGAAGATGGCAGACGATATCCCGCAGTTTATGATCGCACCCATGATCTTTCTGTTGTGGGTAATTATCAGTTGTCTGAAAAATTAGAACTTGGAGGAGCTTTGGTGTATGGAAGTGGAAAGTATTTTACCCCCGTCAGAGGATTCTTTTTTATAGAACAGAACCTGAATTTGTTTTACGGTCCTCGAAATTCTGAAAGACTAGATGCCTACCACCGCATGGATCTTTCGCTTACTTGGACACCTAATCCCAGGTCTACTAAATCGTGGAAAAGTAGCTGGACATTTTCAGTTTATAACATATACAATAGGAAAAATCCTTTTTTCATCAACTATGATATCGAGACGGATCTAAGCGTCGGTTCGACGACGATAGAAGGTGAGAAAATTACTATATTTCCTATTATACCTTCAATCACTTATAATTTTAAATGGAAGTAAAATGAATAGAATAATAAGCTTATGCGTCTTAATCCTAGCATGTAGTGTTCCTGCGCTTGCGCAAATGTCTCCTACCAGTGCCGATGATGTCTGTCCTATAAAAATAGGAAGTGAAATTCCAGAAGCAACCCTGAAAGCGGTTGACGGAGCGACAGTTGACCTTAAAGAATGGACAGAAGGCAGCCCATCTGTTTTGGTTTTTTATAGAGGAGGCTGGTGTCCATACTGCAATGCGCAACTTATAGAACTGGAGGATATAAAAGATGACCTTAAGACACTCGGATATAAATTGGCAGCTATAAGTCCAGATGCATTTGATCAGATAGAGGGAACAGTTAGTAAAAACAAAGTAGGTTACGATGTTTTTTCAGACGAAGGAAATGTGTTTGCCCAAGATCTTGGAATAGCATTTGAGCGAAAGCGCAGAAAGAAGAAGAAAGACAATTTTCAAGTTGATGTTAATGTAGGACAGAAGAAATCGTTGCTTCCTGTGCCTTCCATATTCTTTCTTGATGGAGAGGGAAAAGTAGTGATGCATTATATAAACCCGAATTATAAGACCAGACTGCCAGCATCTCAGTTATTGAAGATGGCAGAAACTTTAAAGTGATATTTTGTGAGAAATTGGCTTTTCATAATATCCGTTTTGTGGCTCGGCTGCGCTGAACCTTTTGTTCCAGAAACACTGGAAGAAGATCAACTTATTGTGGTTGAGGGAAGGGTAGAAGCTGGATCTCAGGCTGGACCTTCTTATGTTATTCTTACGCGAAGTGTACCTTTCTCAGGAACCCTCAGTTTAGAACAACTAGAAGAAATTTTCGTAAGTGATGCGGTGGTAACTGTAGACGATGGAAATCAGAAAGTTGTTTTCACAGAGTTGTGTCTGAATGAGCTTCCAGATGATGTAAGAGATGTAGCTGCAGAGTTACTGGGTTTTAATCCAGATAGCGTTCAGATCAATGCTTGTGCATATGTAGATATCTTAGATCAGTTAGACAGAAAGGTCGGTGGAGAATATAAACTAGAAGTAAGGGCTGGAGAAATCATTCTGGAAGCGGAGACCACTATTCCTCCTTTCGTGGGATTGTCAGATTTCCGATGGGACGATCCTCCAGGAGAACCTTCAGATTCTCTAGCTAGATTATGGGTAACCATAGATGATCCTCCTGAAGCCAATTACTATAGATACTTTACGGGAGACGTGGATGAACCCATTGTGTCTCCCTTCGCATCTGTAACCAACGATGTTTTTTTTAACGGTCAGAATTTCGAATTTCCATTGACTAAGGGAGAACCGAGAGGCGGAGAAATTGATCCAGAAACATTTGGCTTGTACACGAGAGGAGACAGCATTGTTATCCGATGGACTACGATAGAGGAAGATGTATTTACATTCTGGAATACGCTGGAATTCAGTGCCAACAGTGCCGGTCCATTTTCTTCCTACACCCGCATTGCGACCAATATCGAAGGTGGCTTAGGAATATGGGCGGGCTATGCCGTAGATGAATACCGGTTGTTTTGTCCGCCGAAATAAAGATTTTTTTTATTTTTATTTTAAAAAAAATCATGAAATACTTAGTACTTACCCTATTTGCTAGTTTATGTACAATCGCTCTTTTCTCCCAAGAAGATTTTTCGCAAATCGAAGTTCTTGAGCCTTTGAGTGGTATGCCATATGATATTATTAGTTTTGAAATAGGGGATATTGACGGCGACGGCCTACCAGAAATCGTGTATGTAGATGATGTGAAAATAGCATGGTATGATTATGATCAGGAGGAGGGTTTTAGTGATAACAACATAGTCGATAGCAACAATCCTGTTAAGGGTGGATTGCAGTTAATAGATATTGATAATGATGGGGAT
>CALIQO010000613.1 GCA_938044055.1 uncultured Saprospiraceae bacterium | reverse complement strand
TAATCTGAGAAGATTGACTTCAGTGCAACTTCATCGTCTGATCTCATTCTGAGAAGTAACTCTTGATCTTGATTTATCGTATTGCTCATTCAGCTCTCAAGATAATGTTTCTCTTTCTAGTTACCTTTTTTCATTACCCTTATTTACGTTCAAGATAATTATTGATTTAATTAATTGTATGTATATATTTGAAATACAATGTGATATACATTATAAAAATATAAATATAAAAATCAACTAGGGGACATTCATTCGTCTTGTTACTTAATATCGAATCAGGCACAGAATCTTTGTTTTCAGTACGGCCGATGAAAGCAGTATTCCGATTGCCACACTTAGTCAGTCTCTTCACAGCATGCTTGCTGTGTTTCATTTATTAACTCATAGAAGTGATTCTGCGATCCGTCGCACTTCACTTCCTATAATTAAAATCGAACATCAATTATGAGAACGTTCAATTATTTCTTTTGCCTTATGATATTGCTACTTGTATATTCCTGTAGCGATGACAGCCAGAATGATGGTATTTTTAACCCTGAAAAACCGACAAGTCATGAGAAGCGATCCTGTGACATGCACGATCACATGGAAGAACTTTTAAAAGATCCCACTTATCGTAAGAAGCATACCGAAAAAATGAATTCTATACGAAATATGGTGGATACCCGTGCAGCAGATTGTGTTCAGCCTATTGCGATTCCTGTAGCCGTACATTTTCAATCTATTACCGGTGCAGACAAGGCTTGCCTTGTAGAACTTGCTAAGCGGCAAGTAGCCGTAATTAACGATGACTTTAGAGGCACCAATCCCGATATCAATCTATGGACGCAAGGAGCAGCAGCTTCGTTTCCAGGTATTGATTTCGGAGATGCTTGTCTGACCTTCTGTTTAGCAACGGAGAATCACCCTTCAGGTTACAACCTCAGTAATGGAGATGCAGCCGTTACGCTCAATCAGACAGAAGGTGATGAGTCAGCAGACTGGAGCGGATACATGAATATTTTTGTCCGAGGAGGTACAGGCGTTTTAGGTTATGCTCCACTAGGAGGTTCTGGACAAGGGGATGGTGTCGTTATCGATGCTTCAGCCTTTGGCTCAGGATCTGGTTGTGGACAAGTAGATCCGCAAGCCCCATATAACTTAGGAAGAACCCTTACCCACGAGATCGGCCATTACTTCTTGCTGGACCATATCTGGGGAGGAGGATGTGGAGCCGATGATGAAGTAGTAGATACACCCGAATCAGATGAGCCTTATTATGATTGTCCAGATGTAGGAGCCAGTACTTGTGGTAGTACAGACATGCACATGAATTACATGGATTATGTCAATGATGCCTGCATGTATGTTTTCTCTGATGGACAAGCGACGCGTATGAGAAATTACATCAATGCCAACCTGCAGAACTTTATCACTAAAGGAAATTCAACTTGTGGAGGAGTAGTTGCAGAACCTACCTGTACAGACGGAATTCAGAATGGAGATGAAGCGGGTGTTGATTGTGGTGGTTCTTGTGATCCATGTAATGGCGAAGAACCTACCTGTACAGATGGAATCCAGAATGGAGATGAAACAGGAGTTGACTGTGGTGGATCATGCACTGCTTGTGAAGAAGAATCTACCTGCGCGGATGGAATCCAGAACGGAGATGAGACAGGAGTGGATTGTGGTGGATCATGCGCGCCCTGTGAAGAGGAACCTATCGATGGATGTATGGCGCCGACCTCTATCAGCATAGCTGATGCAAGCGCAACATCTATCATGCTTACTTGGACGGAAGTCCCAGATGCCATACGCTATCGAGTAGCTTACAGAAGGGTAGGAGAGAATAGATGGTCGCGCGTAACAGCCAGAACTCCATCCACTACAATTAGGGAATTGTCTCCTGATGTAGAATATGAAGTAAGAGTGAGAAGCGTATGTTCTGGAGAAAGATCTGCATGGAGTGAAATCATAACATTTGCCTTGAGCGAAACAGGTGGAGAGGATTGTATTAATTTCCAGTTATCTCTGTCACTTAACCTCGATGATTATCCAGAAGAAACCACTTGGTTGTTATACAATTATGACACTGGAGTGGTCGCTGAAGGCGGACCCTATGATGAGGTCGGAGGAAACATTTCTGAGCAATTCTGTATTGAGGATGGATGTTATGCCTTCGAAGTATATGATGCCTATGGAGATGGAATCTGTTGTGATTATGGAGAGGGGAATTATGTCTTGACCGATGGTGATGGGCAAGAAGTGTTTTCTTCAGATGGAGGATTCTCTGATATTGAGTATGTCGATTTCTGTGTAGAAAATGGAGAAGCTGTTTCTTTTTCTCTGAGAAGATCAGATACACCTCGGAACAAAGCGAGAAAGGCAAGGAAGAGATAAATGAGGCAATTAAAATAATTTATAAGAGCCCTGCAGCCACTGTAGGGCTCTTTCTGTCCACATTATTAAGATGTTAACATATAAGATTTAATTATAATATATAAGCTTATTTCTTAAATTTGCTTGTTCTTGCATAATTATTATCTCACGGAGATCGTTCATGCATAGTCTTTAGTTAATCAACTCAATAAGAAAAGAATGTTCAGTCTTTTTCAAAACACCCCAGAAGTAGAAGAAACCGGTAAGCAGAATTTACTAGACCTGATTGCGTCTGGAGGACCCATCGGTATTGCTATTTTCGCCATACTACTTTTATTATCTATTATCGCCTTATACATTTTTATAGAGCGCTGGATGACCATTAAAAAAGCAGGTCAAGTAGATGAATCGTTTATGAATAATATCCGAGCAGCCGTAGGAGCAGGAAACATAGACCACGCTAAATCTCTCTGTAGATCCAATGATAGCCCTGTGGCACGGATGGTAGAAAAAGGGGTGCTTAGAATAGGGAAGCCACTTAGAGACATCGATGCAGCAATTGAAAACGTAGGTAATCTAGAAATTTTTAAGCTAGAGAAAAACTTATCTACGCTTGCAAGTATTGCCGGTGCTGCCCCTATGATCGGATTCTTTGGAACGGTGACCGGTATGATTCAAGCTTTCTACAAGATGGCTTCTGAAGAGAATGTATCACCAGATGTACTGGCAGGAGGAATATATCAAGCGCTTCTTACGACGGCTTTTGGATTACTAGTAGGTATCATTGCCTTCGTAGGATATAATTTACTTGTGGCCAATGTGGAGAAAGTAGTCTTTAAGATGGAGAGAACCACGGTTGATTTCATGGATTTATTACAAGAACCTTCCGCATAATACAATATGGGATTTAAAAAGAGAAATAAAGTCAGTGCAGAATTCAGTATGTCATCCTTGACTGACATCATTTTTCTGTTATTGATATTCTTCATGTTGACCTCGTCGATGGTTCAGATCAATATGGAATTGCCTCAAGCCGATTCTAAAACGGTTGCTCCACTAGATCTTTCCGTTATGCTTAAGAAAGACGGAACTATACTTGTTAACAGTAAGAAAACATCTAGGGCCAATCTAGCTAAGCGTATAGCCTACGAAGCAAGACAAGATGGAAATAAGCAGAATGCCACGGTTAACATCATTGCTGAA
>CALIQO010000612.1 GCA_938044055.1 uncultured Saprospiraceae bacterium | reverse complement strand
ACTACACCTGCTTGCGCCGTACCTACTCCAGCAGGCTATACGAATGATGAATTAAAAGGAATTTCGCTTTTTATTGGTGGTCGACATGGTCAAGATGGACCTTCTCCGTACGATACTAGGGTATTAACTCATGAAATGGGTCATTGTTTAGGATTAGAACATGTTTCAGACGAAACTAATATGATGTTATCTGGAAAATATATATTAAATGATTTTAAATCATTCAATTTTAGTCAAGTTATGACAATGAAATCATTCGAAATAAATGGGTTACACCCTATAGAACCTGGACTTGTACTTAATGGATGGTGTCCTAACAATCAATTTTAAATTACACATCGAAGTAGGCGGAAATCTCTTCCTGGGCTTCTGGCGTGTTCTTCAGATCCTTAACAAGTACGCCTTTTTCTAAGATCAGAATCCGATCACATACATCTACTACATGATTTATATCATGGCTAGAAATCAATACTGTCTTATCTTCTCCGGATTGCTTGATGATCCGTTTTAATCTTATCTGAGAAGTGGGGTCAAGGTTAGAGAAGGGTTCGTCAAGTACAAGCAATCGAGGATTTCCCATGAGGGCGGCGATGATACCTACTTTCTTCTGATTCCCTTTAGATAAGTCGCGGATGTATTTTTTCTTGCCGATAACCTCTTCATTAAAGAATTCTTCATACTGCGCAAGAAAACCTTGGATATCTGCTTCGTTCCACCCGTATAATGAGCCCACGAAATTAAAGTATTCGTCAGGAGTCAGAAAATTAATGAGGTAGGATTCGTCTAGAAAGCTTGATGTATATTCCTTCCACATTTCGGTCTTAGAGACGATGTTGCCATCAGAAGTAATTGCTCCAGTTGAAGGTTCTATAAGATCTAGGAGAAGACTGAAGCAAGTCGTTTTTCCTGCTCCATTATTTCCTACTAGACCTATGTGCTCGCCTTCTGCAATCTCTAGGTCTGCTATATTAAGTACTTCAGTTTTGCCATACTTTTTAGATATGTCGGTGAATTTTATCATCTATGTTTTTTTTCTAAATGCAGCTAATATTTTATAACGTCTTTTCTGGAACAACTCTGTACAGTAGTTGATAATCGGTGTATGGAATACAGCACCTATTAAGCCGATCAGCCCGATCATCCATTCTCCCATAACGGGATGTCCGCTCAAGGCAAATGGAAGTCTAATCAGAATCGGCAGTGCAATAAGTGGAATTATTATCAGAAAATGAGCAAGACCTATTCCTTCGTAATTCATCATGGCTCCCTTGCTGAGGTCTATCCGTTTTGAATTGAATGCAGCAAGCAACATGTAAAGGAATATGGATACACCTATATTAAACAGAAACATGACAGTGTTGATTCTTACGAAATCTGGATCTAAGAAATAATATACAAGAGAAAACAGATAAAGAATGATGCAGCTAAATAGCATGATATAATACTTAGCAAGAAAGATATCTTTAATCTTAACATTACGTGTTGCTAGTAAGTCAAAGTGCTCGCTGTTCCAAGACAACATCAACTGACCATAATTCAGCGCAAAGAATCCAGTGATAAATAATCCCAGGAACAGCTTAAAACCAGAATTTTCTAAAGAAGGACTGCCCATAAATATCAATGGATATGCCAGCATCAGTACACTCATAATAGCACCCATGCGAGAACGCTTGTTCCGCCATATCAGTTTTAATTCTAGATTCATCAGGGTACCAGCCTTTCCGAATTTTTCTAAGAATGGCAGATTAAGATTTCCAACAATATCTGTCCCTGCATCAGTTATCAAGTCTTCTAGGTAAAAATTCTGCTTCAGCGCTTGTGTGTTGAAAAATAGTGCTCCTATTCCAGCTACTAGCGGAATTAAAGCATAGACTATATTTTGCGTAAGCCAAGCAAAGATTGACTGAAACACAGGAATGAGTGCTATATACCCATTGAAATCTAGAAACAGAAGAATCACTAGACATCCCATAATGATGTAAGGGATGAGATTATCTTTCTTGAAATAACGATCTAGAATAAAAGCCAGATAATTATTAAATAAGGTCCATCCGATGAATACAATAAAGAAGTTAAATAGAATTCCACGCTCCATAAGTTCTGTATGGTTTACGATCAGAAAAGGGATGATCATGAAGCCAAGCATTAAATTCCAAGAGCTCATCAGAGAACTCATGTTGATAAATCGGACGATGTTGCCCTTGCGGATATTGTGCGACTGATATTGCTTGATTTCTGATACAGGAAATTTCTGCAACACGATTCTCATAAGCAACATAAAAACCAATGCATACAATGTCAATCCACCAACCAAAGAGATGACGTCTGTTCCAGGAAGTGCTTTTTCTATTATAAACTTTGCGCCAGCACCAGCACCGATCATGATTGCCGCAAAGTAGAGGAAGAAAAACCCCATTAGCAGTGTAGTTGCTAATTGCTGGGTGAGCGCAGGAGACCTCCAGAAGGCCTTCCACTTATGGCGGATAAGTGTACTTACCATATATTCGTTTTGTCAGACTTTCTTTTAAAATCACTTCATACCTAAATCACCTATTCCTAGCGTAAGAATGAATTCATTTTGATTCAATGATATACAATGTTGTGTCTTCATGCCAGAACCTTCGATGAAAATCACGAAATATTCTGCGAGTGGACTTTAATCCTTAAAGTTTTTAGGCCGACTGAATTCACTAGATGGGTACCATGCTGGCCACTTTCTAGAATTGGCAAGGTTTAGTCCTAGATTGAAATATAGTTGCCCGTCTTGAAGCATTCCATCGAAATTCCATGTTGCTGCATCGTACTCATCAGCAGGGGCATGATACCTAGATGCTGTATATGTTTCTTTAAATTCTTTAGCGTAAGCTTTTCCTTTCTCACGGTGATCGTATCCCCCTTCTGCATAAATTACAGGAACTCCTTTCTTAGCGAATGAGAATTGATCTGATCTGAAGAAAAAACCCTTTTCAGGCTCTTGTTCATTAAGGAGATAACGTCCTTGTTTTTCTGCTTCCACTTGAGCCAGCTCATCCATCTCGCTGTGACCCATACCTACAATTGTCAGGTCATTCATCTCTCCAGCAGGGTTCACGCCATCCATATTGAGATTAGCCACTGTCTGATTGAGGGGTAAGACGGGATTTACGGAGTAATATTCAGAACCCAGCAGACCTTGTTCTTCTGCGGTTACGAAAAGGAAGACCACCGATCTCTCTGGAGCGGGTTCCATGGCTGCATACATTTCAGCAAGAGCAAGCACGGTTGCTGTACCACTGGCATTATCCAGTGCACCGTTGTATATCGAATCTCCCTCGACAACCTTGCCTACACCTATATGGTCCCAGTGTGCACAATACAGCACATATTCATCCGGGTACTTACTTCCTTCTACCATGCCTATTATATTTTTCGAATCACAAGTAGAGTAAGAGCTCTTAAGGGATACTGTAGCAGTAGCTCCGAGTGGGACAGGTTTAAATCCTGGTTTTCTAGCAGACCTAATCATAGCGCTCAAGTCTTGGCCACTTTCTGAAAAAATAGATTTAGCAGCATCTAGGGTAATCCATCCTTTTACGCCACAATCTTCAGAACGATCGATTCCTGCCAAGCCTTGCTGACTACCACTCCACGAGCTCTGAACTACGAACCATGGATATCCTGCTGAAGCCGTTTCATGAATGATAAGGATGCCATCTGCTCCGACACGATCGGCATAATCATACTTGGTAGACCATCTACCACCTATTGTCATGGTATTGCCTTTAAAAAAAGTAGAATCTTCTCCTCCGAATCCAGGATCATTGACTAAGACTACAGCTGTTTTTCCTTTCATATCGATGCCTGCGTAATCGTTCCAATTGTCCTTTTCTGATATGATTCCATATCCACAGAATACCAGCTCTGATGCATCCAGTGACATGGCATCAGTGAGTCTTTCTGTGTGGACAACGAAGTCCTCTCCAGAATTTAAGGTTAAGCTTTTACTTCCTGATTTGATGGTCATGGTTTCAGACATCTCTGCGGAAATATCAACGAGAGGAACATTCTGGAGGTAGCTACCATTGTTAGCAGGTTTTATTCCGATGTCCTTCATTACTGAAGTGATGTACTCCACAGTTTTTGTTTCACCATCAGTACATGGCATCCTTCCTTGAAAATCATCTGAAGAAAGTGTTTCTAGGTGCTTGGCAATACTTGCTTTGCTGATTTCTGGAGGGGTAATTTCTTTTTCTGTTTTACAGGCTGTCACAGATAATACTGCTGCCAAGACATATAGGATTTTACGCATAGGATATTTTTTGTTGGCTAATATAAGGATAATGCGATAGATGTTGATTTTTTTACTTTTGTAGAACATTAAACCCCTAGCAATTATTCCCGTGCAATAGCACGTCAGGAATGTTCGTTTTCTCTGTACATGAAAACCATAGTTGTTGCATTATTATCATTTTACTTTTGCCAAGTTTCAACACCCATAATTGCTCAGAATATCATTTCAGATACTACTGTATATTTTATCTATGATAAATATTGTGAAAGTATAATGGCAGAAGATTATTTAGTTTCCGATGGCCTTCCAGAAAAAGAAGGTTTTAAATATCCTCTAGCATTCTGTTCTTCTTCATTCTTAGCGGATTCATATTATTCATTTAAAGATTTCGTTTTAGTAATAGGAGACAATCATTTTCAATATTCCTATCCATCTCGATTATACAATATAGAGTGGTCTTATTTTATTGAGCATATTGATTCTGTGTCGTTGTATAATAGGAAAACAGATGAACTCATTAAGATTGATGAAATAGAATTGAAGTATAATTCTAAGGATTCTCTTCACTTCATGCCTGGATCTATTAATGCTAAAAAAGAATTAAGTCATAGACTCTTTGCTGATAGTCAATTAGAAGTATGGATACCACCATTAAACTATCCAATAGATTGTGATTTTAACTGCGGAAAAGTAAGTTTAGCGTTTTTACCTATAAAGTTGCAACTGCGAGATTAAGCAACATCATCCCCTAGGTTCTGGCCAACTGATATCTATAATACGCAACCGATTCTTACTTTCGAAACCATATACTTTAGTAGAAGCATACTTGCTTAGAATAAAACCTGTAACGAAAGCGCCTACACCGATCGATACTATATTCCGATCGAAGGACCAGTCTTCGTTGACCAATTCGGTTATACCTCCATATATAAACCAAGCTGCACTGAATCTCATCAGCATCATGCCTAGGTATTTCGGGACGTTGTTATACCGCTTGATATTCTTGATATTACTTATAGGTTCATATCCTACATCGAATATAATCAACTGATT
>CALIQO010000611.1 GCA_938044055.1 uncultured Saprospiraceae bacterium | reverse complement strand
TGACCATGAATTGTGGTTTTGTATAGAATAGATCAAGAGTCCTTATTCAATTGTATAAGAGAAACAACATGCATAAATATGGCGGATGGTGCTAAAAACACTGGAATCAATAAGTAGGGGAGTTGTAAAAATTCTTTACTTACAGCTGGACTAGAGAATCCCCAGATCTGGGGTCGGTAAATCGAAGTAGCGACGATGAAAGCTACGAAAAGAACCATAGCTATTCCTAGTACATTCCAGAATCGAAGTAAGCTTTTATATTTGCTTCCAGTCTTGTAAATGAGGTAGCCTATTCCTATGGCGCTGACGCCAATTGCGATGTCGAAATTATATCCATGGAAACTTGCTTCTTCAGGTATTATTCCCTGCAGGAAAGTATATGAAAGTAAGACCTCAACCGGTATACGGAATGATTGATATAAGGTTGTCCAGTGCAAGGGGATAGATTGTATGAATGCATTGTTTTTCTTTTTTCGATAAAAGAATATGCAAAACAGGACGAAAGGGATGAAGATGAAAAACAAGAATCGTGGTGGTAAACCATAATTAGTAAGAACCTGGGTTGTGGATAGGATAACGATATATGCAAGTAGCCCTAGCAGAAAAATAATCACTTTCCTAGAATTGGATTTCCATTCAGAATCAGTAGTGAAATGGTGCTTTCCCGCGAGATGGTTGCCTACAAGAATGATTATAGCCATGACAATCGATAGTAAAATATAACTCAGTTCTAGCATGATAGGGTGGTTTATGTTGTTAATTTATTAAGTATTAAATTCAAGGAATCGAGGCCTTCTTTTTTCAGGATGGTTTCTATTTCGGACATAGCTTCTTCCCAGAATGGGATTGTTTTCAATACCATAGCCAATCCTGCATCTGTAATGCTGACTTTCTTGTGACTGATTATCTCTAAGTAACCTTGAGTTACCAATCGTTTGATATTTCTATTGACTGTAGATTTTTCTAGGGCCAAGAACTCGGATAGATCTTTCTGGCTTATCGTTCTTTTTTTAGATAAGACGAAGAGTATGGAGACTTGACTGTTAGAAAGATCTAAGTGTTTTAGATGGTTTCTGAAAATGTTGTTTATGATCCTGTTTGATTTTTGGATCTTCCGAGCGATGCATATTGAGGGGTTGAATAGTTCTAGGTCTTTCATCTTCATACTGCAAAATACTATGTTAAAGTTGTATATACAACTTTATTCAACCAATGAACTCTTATTTACTACCTATCCATTAATTAATAGGACTAAATACACCCTAGAGATTGTTAAGCGTTAGGCGATATTTCTACCCAGTCCTTGGTTTAGTTCGTCTAGTAATTCTATGGTTCTTTTTTTCATGTCGGCATAAAGTACAATGCCTTCTTCCGTATAACAATGACCTTTGTGAATCAGGTTATTCTCAATATAGACCATTGTTTCTTCTAGGGTCTGACCTCTGACAGACCCAGTAATAAGGGATTTAATTATTTCGAAATTTCTTCCGCCCTCTAGCATATGGGCATCATGAAGAAGCAGTCCTTCTGGTGTAGTAGGTTTGCTTTCTTTCTGTGATTCCCAAGCAATTTTTGTTACTGTTTCGATGTCTACTTCCGGCAATCCAACTTCTTCTAAAAATTTCCGAATCGTAGGTTCATGAGAATATATGATGCCATGAAAATACAAGGCTATCTCAGTTAGGCCTTCGTTGAATGCTAGTTCAGTCGTTTTAGCTAGATTGTCAAGTACGAATTTTATTCTTTCTATATGTGTAAAGTCATGCATGATGTCTTTACCCTTATAATGTTCTCTTGCAAATGCTCTTATTTCTTCAATAGGGTATTCCATTGGTGATTTTTTCAATTGTACTCCATAATAGCGCAGATCGGTTAAGTAAATAAAAGAACTGAAAAAAGCTCTATCAGCAATTTAAGCCTCTTGCCACATAGCTTGTAGTTTATCTAAATCTTTTTTCATAGCGTCGAATACTACCTGAGGCTTGACAGTAATATCTTTTCGTCCTTTTTCTGCACCGCCTATTGGATATTCTACATGGAGAGAAGTAGGAGGATTTAGTCCATATTGTTTAAGCATTTTGAAGTATCCATCGAAATCTACCATGCCATCTCCTATGGGGACGTTGACGATTTTCCACTTACCATCAACTTTACCCCATTTAAAGTCTTTAAGAACGATGGTCTTGATGTGATTTCTCAGAAGCTTTACACCATTGCGCCAAGATCTACCACCTTCTGCCACTGCATGTCTTATGTCGTATTGTGTTCCGAAGAAATCAGGATTGCAGGATTCTAATAATTTTTTCACCTCCCATACGGAAGCACCTACTTTCATACCTGAGTGATTCTGGTAACACCCGATAATGTTGTGCTCCTTATTTAATGCAGACAGTTGTTTTACCTTTTCTTCATAGTGGTCTAGTGATTCTTCCATAGACATTTCTTCCTTGTATGGAAACCAATCACTTCTGTAAAATTCCACACCCTCCTTAGACGCAGTAGTTATGATTGCTTGATCTTGCTTCCTAGAGGCATCTGATATCGCAGTCGTTATCATCTGGCAGGAAAGCCCCGATTCTCTTATAGCACGGATGGCTTTAGGAAGATCACGTATGACATTTTCTGGAAGGACATGTCCCTTAGGTCTCACCGTTAAGTCTAATCCATTAAAACCTATTTCTTTAGCAATTTTAGTAGCGTCTTTCCAATTTAGAAAGTGAAGGTGCTTAGAAAAGATGTGGATATTTAGTGGATCGACGATGTCATCGATCTTAAGTAGTCTTGAC
>CALIQO010000610.1 GCA_938044055.1 uncultured Saprospiraceae bacterium | reverse complement strand
AATCAGCTGAAAGAAAAGTGTGAAATTAGAAATTCGATTGAACTAAAGTACTCTTAAATTGAATGTGATCTAAAAACTGCAGAATAGAATTCGTGTAATTTCTATATCCTGAAATATTAAACCTTCCGCTGATATTATAGAAAACCTGGCTGTCTACTATAGAACTCATGTTTTTTAATCCAAACTTTATTTTGTAATCTTCTTTTAGAAAGGATACAGCTTGTATAAGTGCAAGATCTGAAACGATGGCATCTGAGTATAGATATTGCAAGAGGTTTTTCCATTTATCAGGATATATAAGTACAACGTTCCTTGAATGTTTTGAATAATTACTACGTGCTTTCCTAAATTCAAAAAACTTGACTGTGAAGAAAAGGCGTAGAAAAGATTTAAAAATTTTATTGAACATATATAACTTTAGGTTTTTCTCTGCTACAATGTTGAGACCACATAGAAATACTGTTTGATCCGCAATCACTTATTCCAATATAATCTCCTACATCTAATCTAGAGATCTTCTCATTTTTACTAATAAAATCACCTGAAAAACAAAGTGGCCCACCGATATCATATTGTCTTTTTTCTTCATTAATGCGAGACAAGTTGTAGTAATTATGTTTAGGAGGTGTAGAGCTATAAATCTCTCTTAGAAACATATCAGCGCCTAGATGTATTAAAGCGATATTGGGTGTGTGGTAAGTTAATATGTCTTCGACTCTAGAGGCTGCATATGCACAATAAGTATGTATGTATCTTCCATACTCTGTAATAACTTTAAAGTCATTAAAAAGAGTAGGGCATTCTTTTTTAAGCATGTTTAAAAATGGAATAATTGTTGACTGAGTATTGTTTTTGTCAACCTTGGGCTTTATACCTCCTCCTATATCTATCCAAGATATTTTGTTCTGCACTTCGCGATTGACTTCAATAGCTAGATCATAGACAACTTTAATACAGGCAATGTGCTGAGATAGGCTTTTGATTTCTGATCCAGGATGTATATGTAACCCTTTAATTGAAGTATTAGATTGAATTGCTTTAAGTATATTTTCTCTTTCAGTTATAGGAATTCCGAATTTGCTTCCAGCTCCTGAGACCATAAAGATGTCTGGTGAATCTAAATTAAGCATTGGATTAATTCTTATGCCTATGTTTAGATTATTACAGCTTTCTAATTTTTTTAATTCTCCAAATGAATTAGCATTAACCTTCAGCCCGGGTATGTTTTTATTACAGTGTAGTAATTCTTCTGATGTTTTTACAGGACTGTCAAATACAATTTTTTCTGGTTTACACCCTACCGATAAAGCCAACTTAACTTCTTCAAAAGAAGCTGCCTCTAAACCACAACCTGAAGAAACGATGAATGAGAGAACACGAGTTAAGTTATTTGTTTTAATAGCAATAGCATGTAGTACATTTTCAGACGGAAAAGACTCCTTTAGATGGTTTATTCTTTCTTTTAGAAGATTTAGATGATATACGTAAACTGACTTTGGTATATTATTACCTAAAGCATTAAAAGAAGTTCTTATTTCTTGTTCGGTGAATACTTTCATTGCTTGAATTCTGCCGCCATAGTATTGATATGTGAAACCAGTGCTTCATCAACACCATATCGGTCTTCTTCTTTTTTCTTAGATATTTTAAGAATGTTATATGCCCCTATAGCAAGGCGTAAAAACGCACCGTTGCTATACCTTACAGGCTGACCGATAAGGACATTACTAAACTTACCATAATTAAATTCTGTGAATGTGATTTTTTTATGAAGAGATTTTAATTGATCGTAATCTAGTCTTTTTCCAGAGACACCTTTAATACGAAAAGAGATAATGGTTTTATTTGTTTTATCTTGTTCTGGCATTAATTCTAAGTATTGAGCTTTCTTGATTTCTTCTTTAACGAGTTGATTCCATTTGTTTATAATTGAATTACTTTCTTCACTAGGTAATCTATCAAATCGATTCATTAACTCTAGTGCAGCCTCCCACCTGACTACTAGCCCATCATTATGTTTATTGGTAAACATCCTTCTAAATTTATCCCAGTGTTCAGGAAAATCATGCATAGAAAACTTTGAGTTATAACCGTTGAAATATTCTTTTACAGAGTTTATTTTTATTTCTTTAATAGAAGCGCTAAGTTTTTTAGGAACAAGCATTGCTCCTGAAAAGGGTGGTGACATGTAGAACTTTGATCCTGTAATCATAACTAAGCAATTTTTGCTTAAAAGATCATTTACTAGTTTTTTACTGTTTCTTAACTGGCAGAGATCTACAACCCACATTACTTCGGAAGACAGGTCTGGAATTATAGACATGTCATCTTCAATGCCAGACTTACTTCCTATAACAAGAGCACCGATAATAGCTTTGTTTTTTTCGTTGTTAACCACATCGGTTATTGCTTGTGTATTGTTAATTATATTACCACTTTCGTTTCTTGCAGAAAACCTGTCCATACCTATGTTATATAGAGGATTAACATCTTCAGTAATACTAGTATGATCTCCAAATTGAGACTGACTAGAATAGTGTTTTC
>CALIQO010000609.1 GCA_938044055.1 uncultured Saprospiraceae bacterium | reverse complement strand
TTATCTCCTATAGTAGCATCAATGAAAGCTTCCTGAGCGGAAAGATTAATAGAAGTAAGGAAAATTAAAAAAACGATAGAAATTGCTTTTTCGAGGGAGCGATTGAAATTGTCAATGTAATCAAGCATATGTGAGTTGTTTTAATTTTTAGATTGATGTTATATTAATTAGACTGTATTAGTTTTCTGAATGATTTCATGAGTCGTAAAGAAACGTTATGAAGGAGATATTAATAGATAAACATAATTTAATAGGCCTAGATAATGTTGATAGATCGATAACTGAAGGCATTGAGTACATAAGTGTAAAAGTTACTGAGGTATTAAGTGGTTATTCCCCCAAAAACAGGACAGTGGTTTTAGTCTGATTTCAGACTATTAAAATTACTGTCATGAGCAAAAGAAAGATGTATTAACCATCCAAGAAAGAGTAACCATTTCCCTTCACAAGTGAGAGTCGAAAGCTTTATAAAATCAGAAGAAAATGTATATCAATATATGGTGTGTAATATCATAGGTCAGAATGATGGCAGGTACTTTAGGCGCTTCCGACAGAATTGATGTATTCTGTTTTCCTATATAATCTTGAGTCTGATCCCCATATCTCTAGAAGTGTTATAACAGTTTTCTGAGTTCACTGACAATAGCGAAAATGTTATACAGGATTTATCAAGAAAAAGGATAAGATAGAAATGATAGTCAAGACGAAAGAAAGGGAACCGAGTAAATCTTTATCGAGGATATGGGAAGGAAAGTAAAATTGTAATGCATAGAGCATCTAGGATTGATATCTAAGAAGATTAGTTTTATACGGTATGCGAATAGCCGGAATGATGCTACAGTAATTTTATTTCATTTTCGATAATGAAAGTAAGGATGGAACTAACTATAATGCTTATAGCTAAATTGTTCTCGCATCATATTAGTTATAACCTGAATACACCTATTGAGCAAAATGCTGAAACATTTGCTTTAAGCGGACATCATAAAATGGTGGCTAGAAAACCAACTTGTTTCTAGCCACCATGTAATTAGCGCTAATTCACCTAGATAAAAAACAATTATCTATATGTTAAGTATCCTATAAATTCCAATGCTAGTTCCGGGATGTTTTGAACATCAGGGTTAAATGCGGAAACATTAGATAATACAATTGCTGCTCGCTGATTTTCCTTATCAATAACAAGCATAGATGTGTATCCGCCCGTTGCTCCACTGTGGGTAAGCAGTTCCAATTCTCCAGCTTGAACTATCTGCCATCCTAAACCCATCGTAATGCCTTCCTCAACCTCATAAGTAGGTAACTGTGGAAGATTGTATATAACATCGTCTTCCATGTTTTTTCTAGCATACTTTTCTAGATCGGCGACAGAAGACTTAATTGATCCTGTACCTGCAGCTACTTCACTGAAGTTCCAGTTATAACCAGGATTTCCATTCTCGTCTAGCGCGTCTACCAGTTTAGAATCATCTACTTCTGATAGTAAGGAAGTAGTATTATTCATCCCTAGTGGTTGTAAAATCAATTGTTGTATCATCTCTTCATAAGTAGAACCTCTTTTGCTGGAAAGGATATACCCCAGGATTCCTGCTCCTAGATTAGAATAAGAAAATGTTGATCCAGTAGGCGTGTTAAGCATTACATGGCTTTTAAGATAGCTTTCTAGATTCTGGACACTGTATGTGGCAAAAGGATCATTTTCGTCATAATTGACAATTTCATCTGAATTGTTAGGAAGGTCAGGTAAGCCTGAAGTATGGTTGGCAAGATGCCTCAAGTTTATGTTGCTTCCTTCTAAGAATGGAAAGTCGAATTGTGACTGTAAGGTTTCTTCCAATGTTGCTTCCCCAGATGCTACTAAGTGAGAAAGGCAGACACTTGTAAAAGTCTTGGTAATCGAACCAATCTCGAATATATGATCTGAATTACTTATCCCTCTTAATACATTATTGTCCTTATGTACACCTATATATTCCGTGGTGCCTTCGTCCAGTAAGGCGACTGCCACTTCAGTGTTTTCTGGTAGATCTGACAGGTATTCTTCTAAAATTTCTACATAGTCTTGATTGCTTATGTCATCTTTTAATGAAGGGCTTTCTGGTTGATCTTTACCACAACTTGTGGCTACGAATAGACTAATGATTAAAATTATAGATGTCAGATTGTATTTCGAATAAATGGCTTTTTCATTCTTACTAGAAGAATATCCCTGCTTCGTACGTTTCATAATATTAAGTTTAGTAAAATTGATGATTTATAAATTTCACTACAAACGTATGATTACCAGGATATAAGAGGTTTCATATTCTTAAAACCGTACAAATCCGTACTTATTTGTGCTTTAAACGGTAGGCATTAGGGGTAATACCTGTCATTTTTTTAAATGAATTGTGAAAGGTGGTTTTGGAAGAAAACCCGCATTCAAGCCCGATTGCTAACAGACTATAATTGTCAAATTCTGAATCTAAGATGATTTCTTTCACCGCTTCAACCCTATATTGATTGATATATGAGGCAAAATTGTTTCCAGTTACGGTATTTATAATCTGGGAAACATAACCAGAACTAATACCCAACATTTTCGCTACCTTGTTTCTATCTAGACTACTGTCCTTGTAGATGTGCTGATTCTTGCAGAGTTCTTCTAGTTTTATGAAATATTGATTTTCTTTAGTGAGCGGTTTTCCCTTGGTATCGATGTCATCCTTACTTTCTGAAAATGGTTTTTTCCTCTTTTCAATGAGG
>CALIQO010000608.1 GCA_938044055.1 uncultured Saprospiraceae bacterium | reverse complement strand
CATAATATTTTCACCAATCGATGTGGTTTGTTTCGGACTAGAAACTACGTTTCCTGCCATGTCAAAAACTGAAATGGAAATTTTATTATCAGAAATGGAATTGTATTCCATATTCACCACTCCTGATGTTGTAGGATTAGGATAGAATACTCGGATTTGTTCATTTTCTAAATGATGGTTTATACTTACAACATCACTGTATTCATATCGTCCATCATAATCAATTTGCTTTAAGCGATAGTATGAAGTTCCAGATGGAAGACTTTTCATGCTATAAGAATAGTTTTGAAATCCTGAATGAGTTCCTTGTCCTTGGACTTCACCTATTACCTCATAATCGTGACCGTTATTACTTTCTTCTATTTGAAATTTATCATTGTTTACCTCTGATGCAGTTGCCCAGTCTAGGACGACTCCCTGCTGCTTTTTTTCAGCTGTAAAGTATACCAAGTCGGTAGGTAAAACAAAACGGTTAGCTCCAGGAATACTCACATTATCAATTGTAGTAGATTCTACGGAAGTATTGGTATCTGCACATACTCTCACACTTAAGGTGCTTCCAGTTATTCCTGCTTGAGTAATTGTGGATGATCCGCTGTTGCCACTCGTGGTATAATCTATGGTGTGCGATCCTCCACCGAATTGATTAGGAATTTGTGTCCAACCAACGAGATCTGTTTTATATTCTACATCTACATAATCGGCATTATCCTGACCCGACCATACAATATCAACGGAGTAAGTTACCGAACCAGTTGAAGATATATCAAGTAAAGGCGATTCCCAACATACTTCTTCATCTATATCTCCACCAAATTCAAATACTCCTGCCAATGTGGTTTTAGCATAATCATTTATATCTAGAAGTGAAAGGTCTCCATTTATCATCCAATCAACACTAGAAAAATCAAAACTTTGACAAGATGTAGGATCATTGGTAGCGCAGCCTGTTATAGCATCAATTCCACCACTTAGAATTCCTTTTTCTGCTGTTGGAAAAGTTTCTAAGTATTGACTGAATGCATAATTAGGTAGAAACGTGAATAGTAAAATTGTAATTGTTTTCATTATAGAGTATTTAATTGATTATTTAGTAGAGGTATATAATTGTTTTAGATTAATGAGGCTACAGTAGTATTAGCCACGGCAATGCCATTACCCTTTATGGTTTATTTCTTATCAGTTTGTATATTTTGTTACTTATATTTTCCTATAAGTCCTATGGAAGATTTTCCTGTAGCAATTATTTGATCTGAAAAGATATTTCCTTGAATGGTTTTAAAATTCAAGTTTATGACTTGACCTCTTTTAAGATCTTTTTCCATGGTTAGGATTATGATTTTATCATTGGTTTTTTTCTTTCTTAATTTAAATTCTAGTTCTTCATAATTTGAATTTGTAAGTCGGATAGATTGATCTTCGATATTTAGATTAGTATTAGAGTAGATTTTGATTATGTCTTTTCCTATCCATGTTTCATAAAAGGCTTCTATATTTATTGTTTTGTTCCCGTTTTCATCGAATAGCGATCTGTTTATTTTTAGTAGAAAAGATGGCCTATACCGCCATTCAGCTATTCCTCCTTTCTTTTCATAACTTGTAAAATCAAACCGCATCTTATCTGTTTTACTATAGTGTCTTATGGAGACTTCATTTTCAGGAAATATAATTCTAAAACCTTTTGGTACATAGGGGAAGTGCCATTTAGATATAGTAGTTGAATTCGTATTTACTTCTAGCTCATAATGTAAAGTGTCATCCTTAAAAATTTGGATGTTCGATACTTCGACATCCTTATTAAGCTCTTTGTCTTTGAAAGAAAATTCTAACTCTAGCTTATCTGTATCTCGATCTATTCCGATTATTTTCACAAGTACTGAAATCTCTCTGGTGCAGCTCGTGAATAGCAATAGAAAGAGGATTGATATTGTAAACTTTATTTTCATTGTTATTGTAAAGACAATATGTTGGACTTATTTTAATTTATTCTCTTCTGGATTTTCACAGATACAGCGAATGGAGAATCTTCGATCTTCTAAATTTTCTATAGGATGCGCATGTAATACTTCATTTGTATGGTAGTTAGATTTTTCAAAGATGATTCCCTCTCCACCATAGATATGGGCATGATAGTATTCATCATATTTATTGATTTGATTGAGCCAGATGGACGTTGCTTTTTGCTTACCTATAAATTCTTTGTGACTGAACTGGTAGCCATCTCCTTTTAGTGAAAGGCCTGATTGATTGGTGTGGTGTATAGGGGCTTTCCAGTTAAGTGTATCTAATAAAGCATAGATAGAGTCTTGCTGGAACCAATTTTTTAGAATTCGCCAATCTTCTAGATTAGGTACACGCCATCCTTTAGGACAGATAGAATCCAGATTATCTACTCCGTAGAGTCTTCCGTTATCGCAGTTTTTCTTTTTATTGTCATAGCATTTAGAATCATCGGAGTTGTACCTTAAATTCTCTTTAAACCATACTTGATGGTGAATTCTTACAACTTCATATTTCTCTCCATCTCTTGTATCATTGATTGTGTTATAATCTGCTTGTGCAAACACACATGACGGTATGGATAAAATAATTATCGATATTATTGTAACCTTTGTTTTCATCATTAATTAATTGCCTTATTTAGTCTTAGCTAAGTTTTAATAAACTCTTCATGAATTAGATTTTACTCTCTAATTATTTGTTTTCAGCCACTCTTTAGCCATTGCGATTTGCTTGTCTTGTTCGAATTCTATATGATGTTGGAATTCAATTGGTACATCTACACCTACACGTTCATCATAGATAACCTTATTTCTGTCCATGAAAATATCTTGAGAAATTATTAAAAACAGATCATCAGTAATTTGCTCATAACCATTTCCTGTTGTATACCCTCCTGTTGCTTCTCCTAAGAATTTGGTATTGGGTCTTCCTTTGAAGGATATGGCAACCATTTCTCCAGAGCTAACCGTATATCTGCTTAACAGAACAGCTACTTTTTCACTAGGATCTATCTCTGGTTTTGAATCCATCGGGCATGCAATCCTTCCCCAATGATTAAATTGTCCATTTTCTATAGCATAAGTTTTAAAAATCTCTCTTCGGTTGTTTACTGATCCACCGATGCTTCCTTCTCCGATAAGAGGTGCTAAACCAGAAATCATAGGCTCCATATTTCCACCGCCATTGTATCTTAAATCTACAATCCATTTATCAACACCTTTTTCTTTTAGAGTTGATAATCCATTCCTTATAAAGTCTGCTTGTTCTTTTACGTTTCCTGCTCCTATTCCTACAATTTTTAAATATCCTATGCCCCCATCTAACAGCATAAATGAAAATTCTGATGGTGCATTAATTACTGAATTTACGAAATCAGGTTCTCTATTATCTTTCCACTTTTCATGGATAGGACCATCGTAATAAACAAAGATTGAATGATCTTTCGCAGACCTGATGTGACCATGCTTATCTCCTAAGCTATTTATAAGAAACTGTAATCCATCTTTCAATTCTTCCGTGCTTTCTTTTCCTTGAATGAGTTTTATGAACTTCTTGTTTACAAGATTCCATTCAACTTTGTCAGTATAAAGAGAAGTTTCCTTTGCTTTTAAAACTATTGGATGGAAAAGTGATTCATGATCTTGTGCTTTACAAGAACCTATGAATATGAGTGCTAGGACAATAGATATTAATTTTTTCATATAGTTTATTTTAGGTGTTCTCTTACCTATTAATATGGTGTATCAATTATTTATTTTTCCTGCAATGCCCTTTTTATAAGATCTTCCTATTGGAAGATCTATATCGTTTTTTAGCATCAGCCTATTTCCTTCTATGAGTTTTAATTTATTGAAATTCACTATATAGGATTTATGAATTCGGACAAACTGAGTCGGCAATTTTTCAAGAAATACGGATAATGCTTGTGGTACGAGGATCATCGATTCAGCATGTAACTTTATATAATTACCATAAGCTTCGATATAGTCAATTGAACTGAAGTCCAACTTGATTAATTTTTTATCATTCTTAATAAAAATGAAATCATTGTCAACTTGATTAGATGCTGTAGTAGTTTTTACTACTGATTTTTGTTTTTGAATTTTCATGACAGCTTGTAGAAACCGCTCGAATGAAAAGGGCTTTAGTAAGTAGTCTGTTACAGAAAGCTCGAACCCCTCTATTGCAAACTCTGGGTAAGCAGATGTAATGATTACGTTGGAAGAATTTTTCATTGTTCGTAAGAAATTTAACCCTGACAATTTAGGCATGTTAATATCTAGAAACATTACATCCGCAACATGTGATTGAAGAAATTGCATGGCTTCAAAGGCATTTTTGCAAGTGCCTACAAGTCTTAAATAGGGCACTTCACTGATATAGTTTTCTATAATTTGACGTGCAATAGGTTCGTCATCTATAATCAGGCATTTTAAATTCATATCAATGAAAGTGAAAGGTTTACATTGTATTTGGTTTCGGTTTTTTGAACTTCATATTTGTAGTGTTTAGCATATATTAGATCTAGTCTTTTAATAACATTGTTTAGTCCTATTCCATCGGTTACATCTTCATCATTGTAATCTTCTATAGGCGTATAACTATTCATACAATTAAATTTCAGATTTCTTTCTTTCACATTCATTTCTATGATAACTTTCATGTCTTTTTCATCTAAATTGCTCATGTGTTTAAAAGCATTTTCGACAAAAACAATTAGTAACATAGGTGCTATCCTTAATTCCTTATTTTCCCAATCACCTGTTTTTATAAAGCGTATGTCCACTTCATCCTCCAGGCGAATTTCTTCTAGAGCAATATAGTTTTCCAAATAGTCTATTTCTTTTTTAAGAGAAACGAAGGTTTCCTTAGTTTCATAAATGCTATATCGAAGCAATTCTGATAGCTTTAACATTAAGGAAGGAAGTTTGTCAGATTTAGTTACAGATAATCCATATAGGTTATTTAAGGTGTTGAAAAGAAAATGAGGATTTAGCTGGCCCTTAAGTAATTTTAATTCTGTCTCTTGATCTTTGTGTTTTCTTTCAAAATTGTCTCTAGTTAGTTTAATCGCTGTTCCGACTATTAGGGTTAGTATAAGACTGCTGAAGATGTTAAATATATTAGTGTCCAAAGGCATGTCTATAAGAGCATATAGACCTAGTGATATAAGCACCGTAAAGAAAATTACGTTAATGGAGAATAATATATAAAAGCGCTTGCGGTGAACATTGAAGTATGGGAGGATAAGAAGATTGTTAATGTAGACAGGTACCGCTATACATAGTAATGCAACAAATCCTATAAGTAGATAATTATCATTTTTAGCACTTATAAATATAATGAACACTATGACCCAAGCCAGTATGTTCTGTAATATCCTGTTGTTGTAGATACTATTCATTACACAATTGAACAAAATGATAAAAGAATCTTGTGAAGATACCTGTTTAATAGATTTAATGCTTTTTTAGATGATGAAGAACATTTTTTACTATCTGAACAACAGTGATTGGTTGATTTGATGGAATATTGCAGGTTATCATGGTTATTGAACCGAGTATCATATCTAGTTTTATTTCTTGAAATTTATAGTTTACTTAGAATTATAAGAATGTATGTTAATAACAATCTATAAACAATACGAGATCAATATGGCAACTAAGAAGTCCTATGGCAGATTTATTTTAGGTTTTGTTACCGGGTTCTTAGGATTACTCCTAACGGCAGTTATCATTCTTTTTATTTCTGGGTTTATTCAGTTTTAATAGGAAACAATGAAAATCAACTTTAAGACCGGATTAATATTAGGAAGCTTACTTGCGA